>JBIKTU010000422.1:0-2783 GCA_044347965.1 Caulobacter sp. | reverse complement strand
CGTCGGAAGTCGGTCATCGCACGTTCATCCAGCTTGGGGTTCGTTGACATCATCGGGACCCGATGAAAGGTTCGCAACCGACTTTGCGGCCCCGTCCGCGCAAGTGAGCCGCCCATGCTGCGATTCCTCTTCCGCCGACTGTTGGTGGCGATCCCGACGCTGTTCCTGGTGATCACCGTCGCCTTCTTCATGATGCGCGCCGCGCCGGGGAGCCCGTTCGTCAACGAACGCCAGCTCAGCCCGCAGATCGAAGCGGTCGTCATGGCCAAGTTCGGCATGGATAAGCCGCTGCACGAACAGTACGTCGACTACCTGTCCGGCGTGGTGAAGGGCGACTTCGGTCCCTCGCTGAAATACCGCGACAAGAGCGTGCTCGACATCCTGAAGGAGAACTACAAGGTCAGCCTGATCCTCGGCGGGGTTTCGATCCTGCTGGCGGCCATGATCGGGATGAGTCTGGGCGTCATCGCCGCCCTGCGGCAGAACCGGATCGCCGACTACTTCACCATGGGCGTGGCCATCCTGGGGGTCTGCATCCCCACCTTCGTGACCGCGCCGCTGCTGGTGATGGTGTTCGCCTCGAAGTTGGGCTGGCTGCCGACCGCCGGCTGGAACGGCGGGGCGCTCGCCAACCTGATCCTGCCAATCACCGTCCTGGCCCTGCCGCAGATCGCCATCATCTCCCGTCTGACCCGGGCGGGGATGATCGAGGTGCTGCGCTCCAACTACATCCGCACGGCACGGTCCAAGGGCCTTCCCGAGAGCCTGATTGTCCGCAAGCACGCGCTGCGCGCCGCCATCCTGCCGCTGGTCAGCTACCTCGGCCCGGCCGCCGCCGGCCTGCTGACCGGTTCGCTGGTGGTGGAGAAGATCTTCAACCTGCCGGGCCTTGGAAAGTTCTTCGTCATCAGCGCCCTGCAGCGCGACTACACCGTCGTCATGGGCATGGTCATCGTCTACGCCGTGCTGATCCTCGTCCTGAACCTGATCGCCGACATGATCTATGCGGCGCTCGATCCCCGCGTGAGGCTGTCGTGAGCATCGCCGAGATGATCCCCGGCTCGCCGCAGCGCGCCGAGCTCCTGCAGAAGGCGGTCAAGGGCCGCTCCCTGTGGGACGACGCCCGCCGCCGGCTGCTGTCGAACAAGGCCGCCGTCGCCGGCATGATCGTGCTGGCCCTGATGGTGCTGGTCGCCGTGATCGGACCGTTCCTGGTTCCCTTCCACTACGACACGGTCACCAAGCCCGACGTCTGGGCCGCCCCGGGCGTGGGCGGACATCTGATGGGCGCCGACTCCCTGGGCCGCGATCTGCTCGCGCGCCTGATCGCGGGGCTGGGCGTGTCCCTGGCCATCGGCGTGGTGGCGACCAGCGTTTCGCTGGTGATCGGGGTCCTCTGGGGCGCGATCGCCGGCTACGTCGGGGGACGGGTCGACGAGGTGATGATGCGCATCGTCGACACCCTCTACTCGCTGCCGTTCATCTTCTTCGTGATCCTGCTGATGGTCACGTTCGGGCGGAACATCTTCCTGATCTTCCTGGCCATCGGGGCGGTCGAGTGGCTGACCATGGCACGGATCGTGCGCGGCCAGACCCTGTCGTTGAAGCAGAAGGAATTCGTCGAGGCCGCCCGCGCCGCCGGCCTGTCGGGCAGCCAGATCATCCTCAAGCACATCGTGCCCAACCTGCTGGGCCCGGTGGTGGTCTATGTGACCCTGACCATCCCGGCGATCATCATCGCCGAGAGCTTCCTGTCCTTCCTCGGACTGGGCGTCCAGCCGCCGATGGCGTCGCTGGGCACCCTGATCTCGGCCGGCGCCCAGGACATGGAGATCGCCCCCTGGCTGCTGATCTTCCCGTCGCTGACGATGATCATCACCCTGATGGCGTTCAACTTCATCGGCGACGGCCTTCGGGACGCGCTCGACCCGAAGGACCGCTGACCAATGACCGTCGACCGGTCAGTTCTCGCGCTTGGCCCGCATGGACCGCTGGCCGTCGACGCTCAGGAAGTAGCCGCCGATCGCGCCCCGCTTGATGCTGACCTTGGCGCCGGGCTTCGGATCGCGGACCAGGACCGTATCGTCGGTCTGAACCCAGACCGCGCCGTCGGGCAGGCGGATGATCCAGCGACCATTGAGCTTGCGCGCCGTGGCGATCGTCGCATCGAGCGTGTCGATGACCGCCGGCGCGCGGGCCTCGCCGTCGGGAGCCTTGGCCACGTCGGCGCTTCCGCCGCCGGTCAGGAAGCTGGGCATCCTGAAATTGAAGCCGAAGGCGGCGCGCTGGGCTTCCTGCACCTGCGCCCGGTCGACCACGACCACGTCGCCGGAGGCCTCGGCCGCCTCGAGGCGGCCGGCGGCCGCGTCGTAGCAGCCCAGGCGCCGGGTCGGGTCGGCGATGGTCCGGCAATCCACCAGCGCCTGCAGCGCGGCGGCGCGCGCCTTGGGCGAATCGGCCGCCATGGCGCCGGAGCCTGCGGCGGCGGCCAGCGCCGTCGCGACGACGGCCGCCAGCAGGGCAGGCGACTTCAGATCACGTGCGAGCGTTGACATGGGTGACTCCTTGAACCGACAGACCTCCATTCAAGAGCCGCCGGCGACTCTGCGCAATGTCTTCCTTGCGGGGCTGGCTGTTCTGGCGCTTGCCGGATGCGGGCAGTCGGGCCCGTCCCGACCGCCCTGTCCCGAGGGCAAGGTCTGCCTGATGTACGGCAACGGCACCGAGCCGGCGACGCTGGACCCCCATACCTCGACCGGCGTGTGGGAAGACCGCATCCAGAG
>JBIKTU010000030.1:0-9999 GCA_044347965.1 Caulobacter sp. | reverse complement strand
CTTGCGAAAGATGTCATCGTCCCTAGATACGGACTGCACCTGACGGGCCTTCCCGCCGGGCTTTCCGCGCATCCATCAAGGGGATAGAGACGTGCGAGACATGCAAGGCCGCCTCGCGCGGCGACTGGCGGTTCTCGCCGTGGCCTCGATCATGCTGACCGCCTGTTCCAAGGCGAACGAGAAGCCGACCGGACCCCAGGCCAGCCAGACCGTCACCGTCCAGTCCGTCGGGGTGACCGACCTGCCCCGTCGGGTCACCGCCAGCGGCGACATTGTCGCCTGGAACGAGGTCGTGGTCGGCGCCGAGACCGGCGGCGTGACCGCCGTGCGGGTGCTGGTCGACGAAGGCGCCTGGGTCCGCCAGGGCCAGCCGATGCTGCAGATGAACGACGACCTCCTGCGCGCCCAGCTGCGCCAGCAGGAGGCCAATGTCGCCGCCGCCCGCGCCACGGTGGCGCAGGTCACCGCCGCCCTCTCCCGGGCCCGCGAGCTGAAGGATCGCGGCTACCTGTCCCAGGCCGGGCTCGACAACGCCGTGGCCAGCCAGGCCACCGCCGCCGCCCAGCTGTCCGCCGCCGAGGCGGGGCTGTCCGAGGTCCGCACGCGCCTCAGCCAGGCCACCGTCCGCGCGCCGGTCGCCGGCCTCGTGGCCTCGCGCAATGTGGTGCAGGGCCAGATCGTCGCGCCGGGAACCGAACTGTTCCGCATCGTCCGCGACGGCCGGCTGGAGCTGAACGCCGAGGTGCCCGAGACCCAGCTGGCCCAGCTGCGCCCCGGCATGCCGGCCACCGTCGCCTCCGACCAGCTGGGCGAGGTTTCCGGCGCGGTTCGCATCATCACCTCGCAGGTTGACCGGCAGAGCCGCGTCGGCGTGGCCCGTATCGCCCTGTCCACCGCCGGCGGGTTCCGGCCGGGCATGTTCGCCCGCGGGGTCATCAATGTCGGCGACCAGCCGGCGGTCACCGTGCCGGCCGTGGCGGTGGTCTATCGCGACAACAAGTCCGGCGTCTTCGTGTTGGGCGCCCAGGCGGTGGTGCGCTTTCGGCCGATCGTGATCGGATCCCGTATCAAGGACACGATCGAGGTCGAAAGCGGCCTGAAGGTCGGCGAACAGATCGTCGCCAAGGGCGCCGGCTTCCTGGCGGACGGCGACCACGTCCGCGTCGTGGCGAAGTAGACCGCCATGCGCAACATCTCCGCCTGGTCGATCAGGAACCCCATCCCCGTCATCATGCTGTTCGTCATGCTGATGTTGTCCGGCATCGCCGGCTTCAACGCCATGAGGATCAACAACAACCCCGACATCGATTTTCCGCTGATCTACGTCAATGCGAGCCGCCCCGGCGCCGCGCCGACGGAGATGGAGACCCAGGTCACCCGGCTGATCGAGGACAAGATCGCCGGCATCAGCGGCGTGCGGAACATGCGCTCGACAGTGACCGACGGCGTCTCCGTGACGATCATCGAGTTCGAGCTGTCCACCGAGGTCGAGAAGGCCACCAACGACGTCCGCAACGCGATGAGCGGCCTTATGGGCAGCCTGCCGCAGGACATGCAGGAACCGATCGTCCAGCGCATCGACATCACCGGCGACCCGCTGATCACCTGGGTCGTGCGGTCCGACACGATGACGCCGGAACAGATGTCCTGGTTCGTCGACAACGAGGTCAGCCGGGCCCTGCTGGCCATACCGGGCGTCGGCGAGGTCAACCGGCTGGGCGGCGTGGATCGCGAGATCCGCATCGACCTCGACCCCGACCGCCTGGCCTCGTTCGGCGTCACCGCCGCTTCGGTCAGCCAGGCGCTGGTCAATGTGAACAATAACCTCCCCGGCGGCCGGGTGACGGTCAACGGCGCCGAGCGCTCGATCCGCACGCTCGGATCCGCCGGATCGATCCAGGAACTGGCCGACATGCGCGTGCCAGTCGCCGGCGGCAGCGTCCGCCTGGGCGACCTCGGACGGATCCAGGACAACTGGACCGAACCGCGCGCCCGAGCCCGCTACGACGGCAAGGAGGTCATCACCTTCAACTTCCTGCGCTCGCGCGACGCCAGCGAGGTGAAAACCGCCGCACGGGTCCGCCAGGAGATCGCCAGGATCGACGAGGCCCATCCGGAAGTGTCGATCGAGCAGATCAACGCCACGGTCGAGTTCGCCGAGGAGAGCTACATCGCCTCGCTCGAAGCGGTGGGCCTGGGCGCCCTGCTGGCGGTGATCGTGGTCTGGCTGTTCCTGCGCGACTGGCGGGCGACGCTGATCGCGGCCGTGGCCATGCCGCTGTCGCTGATCCCGACCTTCGCGGTGCTCGAACCGCTGGGCCAGTCGCTCAACATGATCACCCTGCTGGCGCTGTCATTGACCATCGGGATCCTGGTCGACGACGCCATCGTCGAGATCGAGAACATCGTCCGCCACATGCGAGGCGGCAAGGCGCCGTACCCGTCGGCCATCGAGGCCTCGGACGAGATCGGCCTCGCCGTCGTCGCCACGACCGCCACCATCGTCGCCGTGTTCGCGCCGGTCGGCTTCATGCCCGGCATCATCGGTCAGTTCTTCAAGGCCTTCGCCCTGGCCGCCTGTATCTCGGTCATGTTCTCGCTGATCGTGGCGCGGATGCTGACGCCGCTGATGGCCGCCTACCTGCTGAAGCACAAGCCGCATGAGGACAAGGATCCGGGCTGGATGACCAGCTACCTGCGCTGGCTGGGCTGGGCGCTGGCCAACCGCTGGAAAGTCTTCGGCATGGGCGTCGTGGTTTTCGTCCTGACCGCCATGATCACACCGCTGGTGCCGGTCGAGGTGCAGCCTTCGGTCGACATCGGCCGCGCGGCCTTCTCGGTCGAGCTGCCGCCGGGCTCGACCCTTGAGCAGACCGACGAGGTGGTCGCGCGGGTGACGCGTGATCTGCGCGCGCGACCGGAAGTGACCAATGTCTACGCCTCGATCGGCGGCAGCGACGTGAACACCGCGACGGTCACCGCCGAGATGGTCCACAAGAACAGGCGTGACATCACGCAGAAGCAGTTCGTGCGCGAGATGGTCGACTACTTCGAGGCCGTGCCGGGCGCCCGTATCGGCGTGCCCTCGCAACTCGGCGGCGGACCGACGGACGGCAGCGTCTTCTCCTATTCGATCCAGAGCGACGACGGCGACAAGCTTATGGCCGCCGCCCAGGCGATCGAGCGCGAGATGCGCGGCGTCGAGGGCCTGGCCAATGTGGTCAACACCGCCGCCATCGCGCGTCCGGAAATCCTGGTCACGCCCAGGGCGGACGAGGCCGCGCGTCTCGGCGTTTCGGCGGGCGTTCTGTCCCAGGCGATCCGGGTCGCCACCATCGGCGACATCGACCAGCTGCTGCCCAAGTACAATCTCGGCGACCGTCAGGTGCCGATCCGGATCAAGCTGAGCGAAGAGGCCCGTCAGGAACTCTCGGTGATCGAGAACCTGAGGGTGCCGACCGCCACGGGCGGCGCCGTGCCGCTCAGCGCGGTCGCCGACATCAGCTACGGCGCCGGACCGTCGCAGCTGAACCGCCTCAACCGCTCGCGGGTGGCGACGATCACCGCCGAGCTCAACGGCATCACCAGCGGCGAGGCCACGATCGCGGTGAACCGCCTGCCGTCGGTCAAGAATCTGCCCGAGGGCGTCACACAGGGCATGACCGGCGACGCCGAGTTCCTGGTCGAGATGGTGGTCGGCTTCGCCGGCGCCTTCATCACCGGCCTGATCCTGATGTACGCGGTGCTGGCGCTGCTGTTCAAAAGCTTCACCCACCCGATCACCATCATGGCGGCGCTGCCGCTGGCCATCGGCGGGGCGTTCGTGGGTCTGCTGATCATGGGCAGCACCTTCTCGATCTCCTCCCTGATCGGCATCCTGATGCTGATGGGCATCGCGGCGAAGAACTCGATCCTGCTGGTCGAGTACGCTCTGGAGGCCATCAAGGGCGGCATGACCCGAACCGAGGCGCTGCTGGACGCCGCCCACAAGCGGGCGCGGCCGATCCTGATGACCACCGTCGCCATGGGCGCGGGCATGGCGCCGGTCGCCGTCGGCCTGGGCGCCGACGTGGAGTTCCGCCAGCCCATGGCCGTGGCCGTGGTCGGCGGGCTCATCACCTCGACCCTGCTGTCGCTGCTCTACATCCCGGCGATCTTCACGATCATCGACGACATGCGGACCTGGGGACACAGGAAGCTCGACCGGCTGTTCGCCAACCAGAAGGTGCTGAAGACGCCGGTTGTGCAGGGGTGAGGCGGCCAGGGCAGTCATGGTTAACCACGCGGTAAGGTTCGCGCCGCAAACCGGTCCCAATGGAATGGGAGTCTGAACGCTTCCAGCTGACTTGGAGTCGTCCATGGACCGCCGCACCCTGATCCTCTCCGGAATGGCCGCCAGCCTCGGCGGCTGCGCCACCACCGGCAGCGCCGGCTACCAGGAGGCGGGCGGTTCGACATCGCGAACCTACAGCGCCGACGAGATCGTCAACGTGACCTCCGATTTCCTGGGCGTGACGGCGGAGGCCGCCGGCTCGGTGATCGAGAGGATCTTCAAGGACAACGGCCAGCCCACCGGCTACATCGCCGGCGAGGAAGCCTCCGGCGCCATGACCATCGGCGCCCGCTACGGTCGCGGCCTGCTTTACATGAAGGAGCGCGAGACGATGGAGGTCTTCTGGCAGGGCCCGTCGATCGGCTTCGACGTCGGCGGCAACGCCAGCAGGGTCTTCACGCTCTGCTACAACCTGCATTATCCGGACATGGTCTTCCGCCGCTTCCCGGGCGTCGAGGGCTCGGCCTATGTGATCGGCGGCGTGGGGGTGAATTACCAGCGCGCGGACGGCATCACCCTGGCGCCGATCCGCGCCGGCGTCGGCCTGCGCCTCGGCGCCAGCATCGGTTACCTCAGCTACAGCCGGCAGCGGAACATTATTCCGCTCTGAGTTATGGAGCCTCGCTCCCCCGTGGGAGAGCTGTCGCCGCGGAGCGGTGACTGAGAGGGAGGCCCCGACGTCGGTATGCCGGCCCGGTTCTTCCCTCTCCGACCCGGCTCCGCCGGGCCACCTCTGCCAAAGGGAGAGGGTTCGTTGGTTCAGTGCTTGTCCGTCAGGCTGGCGAGCCAGTCCATCAGGGCGAGCAGCACGCCCGAGACCACGAAGGTCAGGTGGATGATGACCAGCCACAGCATCTTGGCCTGGTCGATGGTCGCACCCTTGTCGCTGGCCTCCAGGAAGGCCTTGAGCAGGGCGATGGCCGAGATCGCGACGATCGAGGCCACCAGCTTCATCTTCAGGCCCGAGAAGTCGACGGTGCCCATCCAGGACGGGCGATCCTCGGTCTCGCCGATGTCCAGCTTGCTGACGAAGTTCTCGTAGCCGGAGAAGATCACGATCAGCACCAGGTTGCCGGCCAGCGACAGGTCGATCAGAGCCAGGGCCAGCAGGATGGCGTCCTCGGCGCTGGCGTCTCCTGCCATCAGGACCGGAATGACGTGGAACAGTTCCTGGAAGAAGATCACCACCAGCGCCGCCAGCGCGATGACCAGGCCGATGTACATCGGCGCCATCAGCCAGCGCGAGGCGAACAGGCCACGCTCCAGGATCGACTCGAGTTTGGGCTTGATGCTCATGGGTCCTCCGACAGCGATCCCTCTAGTGGCCTGTCGCGATGACAGGAGCAAGACCGCCTTGCCATCCGAAGGCCAGACGCCGAACGACCGGGCAGGCTTCGAGGCGACGGGCCAGAGCCTCGGCCTTGTGCTCGCCGGCGTCCTCGATCTCCAGCCGGATGGACAGGCCGTCGCCGACCGGCTCGGCCTCGATGCGGCGCAGACGGGCCTGCAGGAAGGTCACGACGCCCAGCACCCTGACCAGGGCGTCGGGCTCGTTGGCCGCCCGGACGAGGAACAGCCGCCGTTTCTGATCGTCGTCGCTCATGACCGCCCCCACTGGTGCTCGACACGGCTGGACAGCACGCCGGGCAGGTCGGCCAGCCGGTGGCACAGGCGCACCGCGCCGGCCTCGTCGAGGCGCTGCAGGCGCAGCACGCCTTCGACCAGGGCGCCGACGGCCCTGAGCTGCAGATTGCAGACCTCTGCCCCCGAGGCCGCCAGGCCGTCGCGGACGGCGTCCAGGGCCGTGGAGAGGTCATGGGCCGAGAACCGCAGAACATGGCGGGACTCGGGATCGGGAAGGTCTGTGACTGAACCGGGGAGTGGCATGGTGTTGGTCCTTTGCTTGAGAGAGGGACCGACTGACCGCACAGCAAAAACCCCGCGCCGTTTCCGGAGCGGGGCTTTCGAAGATCTTGCGATCAATCGGCGGTCGTTAAGACGCGCGCCTGCGCTCCGGTCCGGGGGGATCGGTCATAATCATCATGGTTTTGCACATGACGCAGGCGGCGACGCTCACGCCCGAAGGCGCGGCGGTCGTTTCAGCGATGTCGAAACGCGAGAGCATTCCGGCGAGGCTCCGTTCTGCGGAGAGAGGGATAGGCCAAGGCGGGAAGGGTGGCAAGCGCCCGAGCTCATGCTCTCCCCGTGGGAGAGCTGTCGCCGCGAAGCGGTGACTGAGAGGGAGGCTCTGTGGTCGATCAACCGGCCGCGGCGCTTCCCTCTCCGACCCGGCTCCGCCGGGCCACCTCTCCCACGGGGAGAGGATGGTCAGCGCTGCTCCAGCAGGTCCCACCGGTTCCCGAACAGATCCTCGAACACCGCCACGGATCCGTAGGGCTCGCGCCGGGGTGCTTCGAGGAACCGCACTCCCGCCGCCGACATTCGCGCATGGTCGGCGTCGAAGCTGTCGGTGTGCAGGAAGAAGCCCACGCGGCCGCCGGTCTGGTCGCCGATGCGGGCGACCTGCTCCGGCGTTGAAGCCTTGGCGAGCAGCAGAAGCGGGCCGCCGCCCGAGGGAGCGACGGTGACCCAGCGCTTGGAGCCCTGATCGGTATCCTCGACCAGGGTGAAGCCGGCGGCGCCCGTATACCAGGCGATGGCCTCGTCGTAGTCGCGGACGACCAGGGTGACGAGGCCGATCCGCGCCGTCATCCGCGCAGGGTCCCGCCTGCCTTGGCCGCCGCCGCCACGATCTGGGCGGACAGGGCCTCGATCTCGGCCTCGCCGAGGGTCTTGTCGCGTGGCTGGACAGTGATCTCGACGGCGACGGACTTCTGACCGTCCGGCACGCCCTGGCCCTGGTAGACGTCGAACACCCGCGCGCCGGCGATCAGCGCCTTGTCGGCGCCGACCACGGCCTTGACCAGGTCCCCGGCCGGCTTGCCCTCGTCGAGCAGGAAGGCGAAGTCGCGACTGAGCGGCATAAGCGGCGAGAGCGACAGCGCGCCCTTCGTCTTGGTGGCCTTCTTCTTGGGCTCGGGAATGGCCTCGACCCAGATCTCGAAGCCGTAGACCGGCCCGTCGACGTCCATGGCCTTGAGCACCGCCGGATGCAGCTCGCCGAACTCGGCGATCACCGCCTTGGGCCCCAGCTGCAAGCGGGCCGAGCGGCCGGGATGCCACCAGGACGCCGCCGCGCCCTGCGCCGTCTGCAGGGAGGCGACAGGTGCGCCCATCTCCTCCAGCAGGGCCAGCAGGTCGGCCTTGACCGTGAACAGGTCCTCGGCCGGCCGCCTGTCCCAGCCGCGCGGGGCGTGCGGCGCCAGGATCGCGGCCACGGCCAGCCGCTGGTCCTGCGGCTCGTCGCCCGCAAACACCGGACCGACCTCGAACAGGGCCGTGTCGGGGAAGCCGCGCCGCGCGTTGCGGCCGGCCGCCTCGATCAGGTTCGGCAGGATCGAGGGCCGCATGGTGTCGATCTCGGCCGACATCGGGTTGGCCAGCACCAGCGCCTCCGCGCCGCCGCCGAAAAGCTTCGCCACGGCATTGCCGGTGAAGGACCAGGTCAGCGCCTCGCTATAGCCGGCCGCCGCCAGCGCCCTGCGGGCGAGACGGGCCCGATTCTGCCGCGCGGTCAGCACGCCGCCGGCCTGCCGCGGCGTCTCGGGCAGCGGCGTGGCCGGCAGGGCGTCGTAGCCGGCGATGCGGGCCACTTCCTCGACCAGATCAGCCTTGCCCTCGACGTCGCGACGCCAGGTCGGCGGGGTGACGCTGAGCGTCGCGTGGGCCTTGTCGATATCGAAGCCGAGCTTGGCCAGGATATCGATGACTCCGTCTCGCGGGATGCTCAGGCCGGCGAGGTGGTGGACATAGGCCGGGTCGAAGGCGATTGCCTCGGGGGCGGGAAGGGGCTCGCCGGCGACGACGATGTCGGACGGCTCGCCGCCGCAAAGCTCGAGGATCAGGGCCGTGGCCAGTTCCAGACCCGGGACCACGAAATGCGTATCCACACCGCGGGCGAACCGGTACTGCGCGTCGGAGGTGATGCCGGTCGCGCGCCCAGTCTGGGCAGTACGGATCGGGTCGAACCAGGCGCTTTCGACGAAGACATCGGTGGTTTCCTCCGAGCAGCCGGTGCTCTCGCCGCCCATGACGCCGCCCAGCCCGACAGGCCGTTCGCCGTCCGCGTCGGAGATCACGCTCATCTCCGGCGTCAGTTCATAGGTCTTGCCGTCCAGCGCGATCAGGTGCTCGTCGCCGTTGACCCCGTGACGGCCCAGCCGCGCCTCGATGGTCGTCCCGACCAGCTTGGCCAGGTCGTAGACGTGCAGCGGCCGGGCGCGGTCGTAGCTGATCAGGTTGGTGACATCGACCAGGGCGTTGATCGGGCGCAGGCCGACGGCCTTGAGGCGGGCCTGGAGCCAGTCGGGGCTGGGGCCGTTCTTCACGCCGCGGATCACCCGCCCGGAGAAGACCTGACAGGCGTCGCCGTCGACCTTGACGCGGATCGGACAGGGGAAGGTCCCGGGGACCGGCTTGACCGCCGGAGTCTTCAGTCGGCCGACGCCGGCGGCGGACAGGTCGCGGGCGATGCCGGCGACGCCCAGCCAGTCGGGCCGGTTGGGCGTGACCTCGAAGTCGATCACCGCCTCCTGGGCCAGGGCCACGGCGGCGGGCGTACCGACCGCAAGGTCATCCGGCAGCTCCAGGATGCCGTCCGACTCCTCGGCGGTCTCCATCTCGGCGGCCGAGCAGAGCATGCCGTTGGACACCACGCCGCGCACCGGCTTCTCGACCAGGGTGACCCCGAGGCCCGGCACGTAAGCGCCGATCGGGGCATAGATGGTGGTCAGCCCGGCGCGGGCGTTGGGCGCGCCGCAGACGATCTCCTTGCGGCCGTCGACGGTGTCGACCTGACAGACGCGCAGGCGGTCGGCGTTGGGGTGCTGAACCGCCTCGACGATCCTCGCCACCGTAAAGGGGGCAAGCTTCGTCGCCGGATCGGTGACGTGCTCGACCTCCAGGCCGGCCATGGTCATGGCGTCCACGACCTGGGCGACGCTGCAGCTGGTCTCGAGGTGGTCCTTCAGCCAGGAAAGCGTGAACTTCATGCGCGGGTTTCCAGCGCCAGGATCTGATGAAGGAAGGTTTCAGGACCGGTGAAACCGACGGCGAAGAACATGCAGCCGATGAACTTGCAGTCCTTGAACGGCAGGGCGCCGATCATCCGGCCCGGGGCGGCCGAGCGGATGACCATCGTACGGATGTCGCCCGAGGCGTAGCCGAAGTCGGTGGAGTCGAACTCGCAGCCGGCCACGGCGGCCATGACCGCCGGCCCGTCCAGGCGGCAGTTGATGAAGGTGCGACCCTCGACCATGGCCGAGCCGGCCCGCAGGCTCTCGCGGAACAGGTCGAACAGCACGACCTCGTTCTTTTCGAAGACCCTGGCGTTGAGATCGGTGGGCCGGGTCAGGCCGGTCTGGCCGTGTTGGATGGTGGTCATCAGCTCAGTCCCGTGGCGGGGTTGGGGGCGGCGAATGGGCTGAAGCCGTAGTGGCCCAGCCAGCGCGTGTCGCTTTCGAACATGTCGCGAAGATCGGGCATGCCGTACTTCAGCATCCCCAGACGGTCGATGCCGAGGCCGAAGGCGAAGCCCTGGTAGACGT
>JBIKTU010000421.1:0-2789 GCA_044347965.1 Caulobacter sp. | reverse complement strand
GCCAGCACCGTCTCCTCGATCAGTCGCGCCCGGTCCGCCGCCGACAGGTCCTCGACCTCGCGCAGGCCGGGCAGGCGCGGGATCAGGATCAGCCAGGGCCAGCGGGCGTCGGTCTGCAGGCGGACGTGGCAGAGCGGCAGGTCGCCGACCGCGATAGAGCCGGCCTCGAACGCGGGATCGACGGCGAACTCAGCCACGCTTCGGAACCGCCGCCCAGTAGTCGAAGTCGAGGATCACCTCGGCCGGATAGGCGCCGGCTTCGTCCTTGTCCGGGAAGTCCGTGCAGGGACGGTCCTTCGTGGCGACCAGCCGCAGCCGCAGCGCCCCGACCCCCTCGCCGAGATCGGCCTTGTCCAGCACCTCGCTCCAGGCGAACACGGTCGCCCCGGCGAAATACGGGTTCACATGCCGCCCGCCATTGATGGCCAGAATCAGCCCGGCGTTCTGCAGCCCGTTGAAGCTCAGCGCCTTGGCCGTGGAGATCACCACCCCGCCATAGACCAGCCGCCGGCCGGTCGGGTCCTTGGCGCGCTCATACTGGTTGAAGTGGACCTTGGCGGTGTTCTGGTAAAGGCGCGTCGCCATCTGGTGCTCGGCTTCCTCGACCACCATGCCGTCGACGTGGTCGATCTTCTCGCCGATCGCGTAGTCCTCGAACGCATGCGGCGCGCCGGCCAGCGCGAAGTCGTACTTCGAGAAATCCAGGCCCTCCGGCAGCAGCAGGTCGCTCGCGGCCACGGCGGTCGCCAGCTTCGGCGTCGCCTGTTCGCTGACCTCGGCGTCCTCGCTCCGCTTGCGGACCATCACCCAGCGCACGTAGCTGAGCACCGTCTCGCCGTGCTGGTTCTCGCCCGTGGTGCGGACGTAGACGACGCCGGTCTTGCGGTTTGAGTTCTCCTTCAGCCCGATGACCTCGCTCGTCGCGGTCACAGTGTCGCCCGGATACAGCGCCTTGAGGAACAGCCCTTCGGCGTAGCCCAGGTTGGCCACGGCGTTCAGGCTGATGTCCGGCACCGTCTTGCCGAACACCATGTGGAAGGCGACCAGCGGATCCACAGGCGCTGCCGGCAGGCCGCAGGACCGCGCGAACTCGTCGCTCGAGGTCAGGGCGAACCGCGGCCCGTAGAGGGCGTTGTACAGCGCCACGTCCCCGGTCGTGACGGTGCGCGGCGTCGCGTGGCTGAGCACCTGGCCCAGGCGGAAGTCTTCGAAATAGTTGCCGGGGTTGGTCTTGGACATGGCGTCGGCCTCGTTGCGTCCTTCGACACGCGTCCTGCGGACGCTGCTCAGGATGACTGAATCTGCAGGGTCAAATACACACGTCATCCTGAGCAGGCCGCGCCAGCGGCCGTGTCGAAGGACGCAGGGCCTCTATTGCCCCGCTCTTCGCATCCGCGAAAGAGGGCTTGAGGCGCGGCCGCGCGGGGGCTAGACCGCCGACCATCCCCTAATCCACGAGACGGAGACGCCCAAAGATGGCTCGCGCGAAGATCGCCCTCATCGGCGCCGGCATGATCGGCGGCACCCTGGCTCACATCGCGGCGCGCGAAGAGCTGGGCGACATCATCCTGTTCGACATCGCCGAGGGCACGCCGCAGGGCAAGGCGCTCGACATCGCCGAAGCCAGCGCCGTGTTCGGCAAGGACATCGTCCTGAAGGGCGCCAACGACTATGCCGACATCGCCGGCGCCGACATCTGCATCGTCACCGCCGGCGTGCCGCGCAAGCCGGGCATGAGCCGCGACGACCTGCTGGGCATCAACCTGAAGGTCATGAAGGCCGTCGGCGAGGGGATCAAGGCCCACGCCCCCAACGCCTTCGTCATCTGCATCACCAACCCGCTCGACGCCATGGTCTGGGCCCTGCAGCAGTTCTCCGGCCTGCCCAAGGAGAAGGTCATCGGCATGGCTGGCGTGCTCGACAGCGCCCGCTTCGCCTACTTCCTGGCCGAGAAGACCGGCGTGTCGGTCGAGGACATCCACGCCTGGACCCTGGGCGGCCACGGCGACGACATGGTGCCGATGGTGCGCCACTCGACGGTTGGCGGCCTGCCGCTGCCGGAACTGGTCAAGCAGGGCTGGATGACCCAGGAAGAGCTTGACGGCATCGTCAAGCGCACCCGCGGCGGCGGCGGCGAGATCGTCGCCCTTCTGAAGACCGGCAGCGCCTACTACGCCCCGGCCGAATCGGCGATCGCCATGGCGGTCTCCTACCTGAAGGACAAGAAGCGCGTCCTGCCCTGCGCGACCTTCCTGACCGGCCAGTATGGCCTCAAGGACCTCTACGTGGGCGTGCCGGTGGTCATCGGCGCCGGCGGCGCGGAGCGGGTCATCGAGTTCGAGACCAACGACGAGGAGAAGGCGATGTTCGCCGCCTCGGTCGCCTCGGTCCAGGGCCTGATGGAAGCCTGCAAGGCCATCGACCCGTCGCTCGTCTAGGTTTTTCGACCTCTGAGACCTGAAGGGGCGGCTCCGGAAACGGGGCCGCCCTTTTTCATGCCCTTTCACCTGCTTTCCCGCTCTATCCACCGTCTACCCGGCGAAGGCCGGGATCCATGACACGCTCCGAGCCCTTGCCCCGTATGGACCCCGGCCTGCGCCGGGGAGACGGAGATGGGGGGATAACTCGAATCTATCCCCCTCCGATTCCACGCCCGTATCCTTCACCTCGTCCCGTCGCACGGGGAGGGCGCATGGCCAGCGACCTTGCGGCGACGGGATGGAGTTCGAGCGGGGACAGGGATGAGGGGGTTACTCATCCGGTCCGGGACGAGGCCGCTGCCTTGCCCG
>JBIKTU010000420.1:0-2790 GCA_044347965.1 Caulobacter sp. | reverse complement strand
ACCCGCGTCGAGCCGGTGATCACCGAACGGGTCGTCGAAAAGATCATCGAGGTCGAGCGCACCCGCCGCAAACTGCCCGACCGCCGCAAGGGCTATATCCAGAAGGCCGCCGTCGGCGGTCACAAGGTCTATCTGCACACCGGCGAGTACGACGATGGCGAGCTGGGCGAGATCTTCATCGACATGCACAAGGAAGGCGCCGCCTTCCGCAGCCTGATGAACAACTTCGCGGTCTCGATCTCGATCGGGCTGCAGTACGGCGTGCCGCTGGACGAGTTCGTCGACGCCTTCGTGTTCACCCGCTTCGAGCCGGCGGGGCCGGTGACCGGCAACGACTCGGTCAAGTCGGCGACCTCGATCCTCGACTATGTGTTCCGCGAGCTGGGCGTCTCCTATCTGGGCCGCGACGACCTGGCCAACGCCGATCCGGGCGAGCTGAACGCCGATGGCCTCGGCCGCGGCAAGGCCGACGACGACGGCGCGCCGATGGTCGCCCACGAGGTCGAGCCGCAGCCGGCCTCCCGCTTCATCTCCAAGGGCTTCGCGCGCGGCGCGGCGCCCGACAACCTGGTCTTCCTGCCCTTCGGCGGCCGCAAGGGCGAGGTTCACGGCGAACTGATGCAGCGCGCCGCCGGCGTCTGCCCGGCCTGCGGCGACCTGGCCGTGATCGGCGGCGTCTGCGGCGCGTGCGGGTCGCAGGGAGAGGGTTGAGCCACCCTGCGTGCTTCGAGACGCACGCTGCGGGTGCTGCTCAGCATGACCTGGGTGGATAGCCTTCCTTCTCAGTCATCCTCGGCAGTCGCGAAGCGGCGTGTCGAAGGGCAAACGGCGGTCACGCCCGGACGCACCCCCTTCCTCCTCGATGGAGGAGAGGGCGCGCTGAGGAAAGCTGCCCTTAATCCCCGTTCGTTAGGGATAGCCGTAGCCACTGCCCGGAAGTCCGCGCCGCCATGACCCGTTTCGCCCTCCTTGCGCTCGCCGCGACGCTCATCGCAGCGCCGGCCGCCGCCCAGAACGCCGGGCAGATCGCCCGGGTGAAGGCCGGCGCCAGCTGCCCGGGCTGCAACCTGTTCCAGGCCGACCTGACGGGGCTGGAAAAGTCCGGACAGAACCTCTCCCGCTCGCGCCTGCGTCAGGCCGAGCTCAGCCTGGTGGTGATGAACCGGGCCAGCTTCGCCGGCGCCGACCTGCGCGACGTCAACGCCTATGGCGGCGTGTTCGGCGGGGCCAGCTTCGCCGGCGCCGACCTGACCAACGCCAGCTTCGTGGGGAGCTACCTGGTCGGGGCCCGTTTCGCCGGCGCCAAACTCTCGGGCGCGAACTTCAGCGGGGCCGAACTGGACCGCGCCGTCGGCCTCAGCCAGCGCCAGCTCGACCGCGCCTGCGGCGACCAGGCCACGCGCCTGCCGCGCGGGCTTCGCATACCGGCGTGTGGCTGAATCACGAAGGGTTACTGCGATTTAAGTGGAGTTTCGGAGGCGAGCGGGCCAAACAAAAATGGAGATTTCCCGCTCCGGAGCCGCCAGCCCCAGATGACCCGTTTCGGCCTCGCCCTGTCCCTGTTCATCCTGTCGGGCGCCCTTGCGGCGACGCCGGCGAAGGCGATGATCGGAGATAAGGACATCCCGCGGCTGGTCTCGTTCGGCGGCGCCTGCGCCAAGTGCGACCTCTCGGGCCGGCGCCTGACCAACGCCCGGTTCTCCGGCGCCAACTTCGCCGGCGCCTCGCTGGTCAACGCCGACCTGCGCGGCGCGTCCTTCATCCATTCAAGCTTCCAGGGCGCGCGGCTGATGAACGCCGACCTGCGCGGCGCCGAGATCGTCGCCAGCGACTTCACGGCCGCCAACTTCTCCAACGCCGCGCTCGATGGCGTCGAGGCGCCCCGCGCCAGCTTCGTGCGCGCCAAGCTCGCCAACGTCAGCGCGCGCGGCGCGGAGTTGCCCGGCGCCAACCTGTCGTTCGCCGACCTCTCCGGCGCCCGGTTCACCGGAGCCGGGCTGGTCGGGGCCAGGCTGCTGCACGTGGACGGTCGGGGCGCGGATTTCGCCGACGCGGAACTGACCGGCGCCATGCTGGTCTCCGGCCGCTTTGACGGCGCCTCCTTCCGGGGCGCCGATCTGGACCGCGCCATGCTGACCGGCGCGAGCTTCGCCGGGGCGGACTTCCGGGGCGCGAGCCTGGATGGCGCGATCCTCGCCGGCGCCAATCTGTCAGGCGCGCGCAACCTGCGTCAGAGCCAGCTGGACGACGCCTGCGGCGACGACAGGACGCGGCTGCCGTCCGGGCTGAAGATCAAGGCCTGCGGCAATCGCCGGACGACCATCGTGCGGGAGACGGTGATCCCGACGCCCCCCGCGCCGCCGGCTCCGCCCAAGGCCTCGCCGCCCGCGCCGAAGTGATCTTCCGCGCGCGTTAGAGGGATGGGCGAGGAAAGCCCTCCTCCTCGATGGAGGAGGGTTGGGTGGTGGTGTGGCCGCTGCGTTCAGGCGAAGAGCTCAGCAGGGCGACGGCGCCATACGGCGCGCTCTCCGCACCCCCATAGCCTCACCACCATCCCCGGCCCTTCCTCCATCGAGGAGGAAGAGGGCTATCGAGCTCCGCCCCTACTTGATCGGCGGGGCGAGTCGGATGTGCAGTTCCTTCAGCTGACGCTCCTCGACCTCGGACGGGGCGTTCATCAGCAGGTCCTGTCCCTGCTGGTTCAGCGGGAAGGCGATGACCTCGCGGATCGCCGTCTGGCCGGCCAGCAGCATGACGATGCGGTCGATGCCGGGGGCCAGACCGCCGTGC
>JBIKTU010000029.1:0-10034 GCA_044347965.1 Caulobacter sp. | reverse complement strand
GAACATGCGGCCGCCGCCGCCCTTTCCTTCCTTGCCGCCGGCCTCGGCGCGCCGGGCGGCCGCGGCTTCCATCTCGGCCTTGGCGAGCTTGCCGTCCTTGTTGGCGTCGGCGCGCATCATCATGGCCACGCGGCTGGTCTTGAATTCGGCCAGGGTGACCTTGCCGTCGCCGTTGGCGTCCGGCCGGGCCATGCCCTGGGCCATGGAGGCGCCGGCCGTCAGGGCCAGCACGGCGGTGGCGAGAATGATCGTCTTCATGGTCTGCATTGCTCCGTGATGCCCCTTGCCCCGTTCAACGCGGGGCGCGGGACGTTCCGTCGCGCGCTAAAGCAGGGCGCCGCGGCCGGCGGTGACTTCGGAGTAGCGGTGGACCCGGACCGACTGCACAAGGCCAAAGCCGATCATGACGGTCAGCATGACCGTACCGCCGTAGCTGAGCAGCGGCATGGGCACGCCCACGACCGGCGCCAGACCCATGACCATGGCCCCGTTGATCAGAACGTACAGCGCGAAGGTGGCCGTCACGCCGGCCGTCGCCAGCCGGCCGAAGTGGCTGTGGCTGATCGAGGCGATACGCAGGGCCATGAAGATCACCGCCCCGTAGAGGAACAGGATCGAGAAGCAACCCGCGAAACCGAACTCCTCGGCCAGGGCCGCGAAGATGAAGTCGGTGTGCTTTTCGGGAAGGAAGTTCAGCTGGCTCTGGCTGCCGAGGCCAAAGCCCTTGCCCATCAGCCCCCCGGCGCCCAGCGCGATCTTGGACTGCAGGATATGGTAGCCGGCTCCGGACGGATCGGCCGCCGGGTTGAACAGCACGTCGACCCGCGTGCGCTGATACTCGTGAAGCACGAAGAAATACATCGCCGGCGCTATGACGAGGACAGAGCCGATGCCCGCGGCGATGAACTTCCACGACAGACCGGCGAGCACCATGATGGCTACACCGGTGAAGAGGATCAGCAGCGAGGTCCCAAGGTCCGGCTGGTGCGCGACCAGCAGGGTCGGCATGGCGATCAGGGCGACCGGGACCAGGAGCCACCAGCTGGCCCGGGCGCTGTCGGCGGACATGCCGTGGTAGAACCGCGCCAGGGCCAGCACCACGCCGACCTTCATGATCTCGGACGGCTGGAACCTCAGCGGACCGATCTGCAGCCAGCGCTGCGCGCCCTTGGAGATGTCGCCGAAGAACTCCACCCCGAGCAACAGGATCAGGGCGACAATGTAGACCGGGTAGGCCACCTGGAACCACAGCGTCAGCGGGCACATGGCCAGGATGATCATCAGGACGAAGAATATGGCGAACCGCAGCAGGTGCTCCGCCGCCCACGGCGTCCAGGACAGGTCCGCCGCCGAGAACATGATCAGGGCGCCGGCGCCGGCGATCAGGCAGAGCACCAGGCAGAAGGTCCAGTCGATCTCCGCGAACTTGACGATCAACCGGTCGCGTTCACCGGGACGGGTCAGGGCGCTGGCGGTCATTGGGCGGCCTTGGGGGCGGGAGATGACGGGGGCGGAGCGCCCTCGATCGCGGGCTCTGGCGCGGCGCCCTCGATGGGCGCCGCGGGATCGAGTTCGGGCATCGGCATCGGCTGCTCGATGCGCGCGCGGATCTCGGGGTCCTTGAGCAGGGCCATGCGCATGACCTCGCGCGCCCGGGGCGCGGCGGCGGTGCCGCCGCCGAGGCCGCCATGCTCGATCAGAACCGAGATGGCATAGCGCGGCGCGTCGATCGGGGCGAAGGCGATGTACCAGTTGTGGTCGCGCAGCCCCCAGCGGAAGCCGGCGCTCTTGCGGGACTCCCCATCGCGGAAGACCCGCACCTGGGCGGTGCCGGTCTTGCCGGCCATGCGGATGTCGCCCAGGCCGAGCTGGCTCTGGCGGAAGGCGGTGCCGGCCTGGTCGTTGGCCACGGCGATCATGCCGCCCCGCACATAATCGAGGAACTCCTGCGAATAGGGCAGGTCCGGCGCGGCGTCACCGCGCGGCCGCTCCACCCCGCCCACCGACTTGATCAGGCGGGGACTGAGCGCCTTGTGGCCGTTGGCCAGACGCGCGGTCATCACCGCCAGCTGCAGCGGATTGACGGCGATCAGGCCCTGGCCGATGCCGTAGTTGACCGTGTCGCCGGGGAACCAGGTGCGGTTGGCGGGAATGCGGTTGGCCTTACGCTTCCACTCCCGAGAGCCGACAATGCCCTTCTTCTGGCCCGGGATGCCGATGTCGAACGTCTGGCCGAACCCGAAGGCCTGGGCGGCCTTGGCGATGCCGTCAGGGCCGATCTTCAGCGCCGTCTGGTAGAAGTAGACGTCGCAGGAGTTCTTGATCGCCTCGTGCATGTTCTGCGAGCCGTGCCGGCCCCAGCACCGCCAGGTGCGGTTGCCGAAGTACCATCCTCCGGTGCAGTTGATCCGAACCTCCGGATCGACTCCGGCCTCGAGCGCCGCCATGGCCACCATCGGCTTGAAGGTCGAGCCCGGCGGATAGGTGCCGCTCATCGCCTTGTCGAGCAGCGGCTTGCGCTCGTATTCGGCCAGCGCCCTGTACTCGGGGCCAGAAAGGCCCTTCACGAACCGGTTGGCGTCGAAGCTCGGCGCAGAGGCCATGCACAAAAGGTCGCCGGTGCGGCAGTCCATCATCACGATGGCGCCGCTCTCCTCGCCCATGACTTCCAGCGCCCGTTGCTGGATGTCGGCGTCGAGGGTGAGGCGGATTTCCTTGCCCGGGGTCGGCGCGATGTCGCCTTCGGGGTCGTTGCGGACCACCCGGCCCTGGGCGTCGACCTCCTGCTTCTGGGCGCCGGCCTTGCCGCGCAGCTCGATATCGAAGGCCTTCTCCACGCCCTGACGTCCGATGCGGAAGCCAGGGTTGTAGAGCAGCGGGTCGATGGTCAGGCCCTTGTCGGTCACCGCCTTGATGTCCCGGTCGTTGACCCGGGCCACATAGCCGATGACGTGGGCGAAGGCGCCGCCGAAGGGATAGACCCGCACCTCGCCCATGTCGGCCGTCACCCCGGGGAGCTCGGGCGCCCGGACGTTGATGCGGGAAAACTCCTCCCAGCTCATGTCCTCCATGACCTGGACCGGCGACTTGCGGGGGGCCCGCTTGATGTCGCGGATCAGGCGCTCGCGGCGCTTTTCGTCGATGGGGACCAGCTGGGCCAGGCTGTCGACGATGCCCTCGACGTCCGTATCGGTCTCTCGCGAGACCAGCAGGCGGAAGTTCGGCCGGTTGGAGGCCAGTGTCACGCCGTTGCGATCGAGGATCAGCCCGCGCGGGGGCGGCACCAGGCGGAAGTTGAACTGGTTGGACTGGGCGAGCTTCTGGTAGCGGCGGGCTTCCAGAACCTGCAGATGGACCAGCCGTCCGCCCAGCGCGACCAGCCCCAGGCCGGTGATGCCGCCGAGCAGGAAGGCGCGGCGGGTGAAGGCGCCCTGCCGTTCGTTGACCTCGGTGAAGAAGATCGTCGGCTCGCTCAACGGAACCTCACGTCCGCGTCGTCGAAGCGATCAATGAGGCGGTGGGCGAACGGATACAGCAGGCTGGTCGCCAGGAACTGCCAGAAGACGGCGATCAGGCTGGGCGCCGCCCGCACGTCGAGCATGGTGATGAGGTAGCCGGTGGCCAGGGCCGCGGCGCAGACGCCCGCGTACCAGGCCCACATCATCGGCCGGCTCTGGCCGGTCATCATGTTGCGCATGAACAGGGTGCCGGCGTAGGCGACCAGCAGCGAAACGCCCCAGAGCCCGAGCGCGCCGCCCCAGAACAGGTCGAGAAAGCACCCCAGCAGCAAAAGGGTGAAGGGGGCGATGATCGAGGGGCGGATCACCGCCCAGCCGAACGCGCAGATCAGCGGGAAGATCGGCTCGGGAAGCTGCAGGCCCCACACCCGGACCGGCGAGGCGAAAAGGATGGTGAAGCCCGCGCAAAGCAGGGCCGGCACGCCGATCCAGCGCCACGGGTCGAGCGGCCGCGCGGCGGAGAAACTCATCGTCCGCCTCCGGGCGGCGCGGCGGGCGGCGCTGCCGGCGGGGCGGCCGGTCGGGCCGCCGGCGCCGAAGCCGGGCGCGGCGGAGTCGCGACGGGCGCCGGGGTCGGCGTCGGCGAGGAAGCGGCCGGCGTCGCCGGCTTCGGCGCGGGGGTCTGAGTCCGGATGATCCGGTCGTCAGGATTCTCGGTAATGACCGGCGGCAGGTAGGTCTGCTCCAGGGCCTTGCGGTCCACCAGCTGGGCGTAGTCGCGGAACTTCATGATCCGGACCCAGTCGATGGCGCCGGAATCGGCATCCAGCGCAACGCGCCAGCGGCCGTCGAGCCCCTTCACGACGCGGCCGATCGGCAGCCCCCGCGGCAGCACGCCGCCGTCGCCGCTGGTCAGCACCCGGTCGCCGGCGCGGATCGGCTCACGACCGCGAAGGTATTCGAGCCTCGGGTTGGGGCCGCCGTCCCCGGTCAGGATCGCCCGGGCGTTGGTCCGGTCGATCATCACGGGCGTCCTGGAGGCGGCGTCGGTCAGCAGAAGCACCTTGCTGGCGCCCCGGGCGACGCCGACCACGCGGCCCACCAGACCGCGCTCGTTGAGCACCGGGAAGCCGACCATCACGCCAGCTTCCGAGCCGGCGCTGGCCAGCCGGTAGTTGGCCAGCGGGCCACGGGAATCGGCCACGACGCGGGCGGTGACCATGTCGATCGGCGGATCGGTGCGAATGCCGAGCACCGCGCGCAGGCGCTCATTCTCGTCCTTGAGCCGTACGGCCTCGTCCGCCTGCTGCCGCAGGAGAACGAGCTCCCGCTTCAGACGCCGGTTTTCGCTCGCGGTGAAGGTGTAGCTTCCCAGCCATCCCATGATGTCGCCGGTCCACTCGCCCGGCTTGGCGACCACGCCGCCGACCGGTGCGGAGACGGTGTCGACCGCCTGGCGCGCGGCCCCGTAGGCCTCTGTCTGGAACGTCTCGCGACGGTCGCTGAGAAGCATCGCGACGCCGATGATGACAGCCACGATCAGGGCCACCGCCGCCGTCCAGGTCAGCGGGACCTTGAGTTCCCCGAACGGATCCTGCCGAAGCGGCACCCCGTACCTCCGTCAAGACGCCCCCGAGCGCCTGACCCTGTTCTGCCGATGTTTAAGCGAGGGTGCTTTCGAGGACACCCTTCATCCATTTGGGGTGTTCAAGAACCTTGCCACAGCCGAGCGCGACGCAGGACAGCGGATCATCGGCGACCGTGACCGGCAGGCCGGTGTGGTCGCGGATCTCCGCGTCGAGGCCGCGCAGCAGGGCGCCGCCGCCGGTGAGCATGATGCCCTTGTCGGCGATGTCCGACGCCAGTTCCGGCGGCGTGGCCTCCAGGGCGACCTTCACGGCCTCCACGATCTGGCTGACCGGCTCATGCAGGGCGTCGGCGGCCTGCTTTTCGCTGATCCGGACCTCGCGGGGCACGCCCTGCATCAGGTCGCGGCCCTTGACGTCGATCGACAGGCCCTCGCCGTCGGCCGGCGCGCGGGCGGTGCCGATTTCCTTCTTGATACGCTCGGCGGTGGTCTCGCCGATCAGCAGGTTATGGTGCCGGCGCATGTAGCTGATGATCGCCTCGTCCATCTTGTCGCCGCCGACCCGGACCGAGCGGCTGTAGACAATCCCGGAAAGGGACAGAACGGCCACCTCGGTGGTGCCGCCGCCGATGTCGACGACCATCGAGCCGGTGGGCTCGTGGATCGGCAGGCCGGCGCCGATCGCCGCGGCCATCGGCTCATCGATCAGGCCGACGCGGCGGGCCGAGGCGTTGAGGCAGCTGTCGTTGATGGCGCGACGCTCGACGGCGGTGGCGCCGGACGGCACGCACACGATCACCTTGGGATTCACGAAGCCCTTGCGGTTGTGAACCTTGCGGATGAAGTACTTGATCATCTCCTCGGCGACTTCGAAGTCGGCGATGACCCCGTCGCGCATCGGCCGGATGGCTTCCATGTGGCCCGGCGTGCGGCCCAGCATCTGCTTGGCCTCTATGCCGACCGCGTGAACCACCTTGCGGCCGCCGACATTGCGGAGCGCCACGACGCTCGGCTCGTTCAGCACGATGCCCTTGCCCTTCATGTAGATGAGGGTGTTGGCTGTGCCGAGGTCGATGGCGATGTCGTTCGAGATGGCGCCGAAGAGAGAACCGAACATTCAGGGCCTTGGGGTCTGGGAGCGTTTTGGGACTGGCGAGGCAGGCTACCGCAAGCTCGGCGCCATGCCGCGAGCGCGCCCCCGGGCGCAGCGTCGCCGAGACGGCTGAACATGCTGATGTCACGCCGTTTGCACCGCGAACGTGTTGAATTCAAGGTCTATTAAGACCTGCTTTCAACCAAGCGCCGCGAGGGCGACTCCCAGGGCCGTCACCCCGCCCGCGATCCACTGCGCAAGGCTCACCCGTTCGGCGAAAAGCCGGCGCCCGGCGAGCGCCGCCAGAGGCATCTCCACCACCCCCACGGCGCGCACAAGCCCTGCCGGAGCAAGGGCCAGCGCGACAAACCAGCCTGCCGACGCGGCGGCGCCGAAGAAGCCCGCGCCCATCGAGATGCGCCATGAGCGAACCGCCGCCGCCAGCGACGCCTTGTCGCGAATCGCCAGCCACGCTGTGAGCGCGACGGACTGCATCGCCTGCACCACCGCGACAGTGATCAGCGCGGCGGGAATCGGATGATCCGCATCCAGACCGATCGCGGCCTGGCGGAAGGCGTTGGCCGAGATCGCGAAACAGAATCCCGACAGCGTTCCCAGCGCCGCGGCGGTCCAGTCGCCGGCCGGCTGTCCCCGTTTGGGCCAGGACAGCGCGGCCAGACCCGCCGTCGCCAGCGCGATGCCGAGCCAGGCGTGGAGCGCCAGCGGATCACCGAACACGATCAGGCCCAGGATGGCCGCGAACGGCAGCCCGCTCTGCTGGAAGGCCGTGCCCAGCGCGAAGCTGGAACGCTGCATGGCGGTCAGCAGGGCGGCGGTCGCCCCCAGCTGCATCAGCCCGCCCAGTGCGCACCAGGCCAGGTAGGTCGGCGACACCACCGGCTCGACCGGCAGGAACAGCAAGGCGACAGCCACGAAGACCAGGCTGAACGGCAGGCCGAACAGGAACCGCACCAGCGTCGCGCCCCACGGCCCGGCCCCGGTCATCAGGCTGCGCTGGGCGGCGTTGCGCGCCACCTGGAAGATGGTGGCGAGGACGGTGGCGGGGATCCAGATCATACTTCCTCATTCCTCCCCGCTCGCGGGGAGGGGGACCGCGCAGCGCGCGGTGGAGGGGTGGCGCCGACGGTCAGAGTGGCGCCCTCCGGAGCACGGCAGGGCGGGCGCTCGTGCCGCCCCTCCACCATGCTCCGCATGGTCCCCCTCCCCCTCGCTTCGCTCCGGGGAGGATCGACGTAACCTAGAACCCGCTGGCGATGGCCGTCTCGGGCCGCCCCTTCTCCTTGCGGGAGAAGAGGTTGTTGAGGGCGTTGACGTAGGCCTTGGCGCTGGCGGTCAGGGTGTCCGTGTCGGCGGCGGCGCCGGTGGCGATGCGGCCGTCCTCTTCCAGCCGCACGGAGACCTGGGCCTGGGCGTCGGTGCCCTCGGTCACCGCGTGCACCTGGAACAGGCGCAGCGCGGCCTGGTGCGGTACGATCTCGTGGATGGCGTTGAACACCGCGTCGACCGGGCCGTCGCCGCTGGCCTCGGCGCGTTTTTCCTCGCCGTCGACGTCCAGCGTCAGCTCCGCCGACTGGCCCTCGGTGCCGGCGATGACGCGCAGGTGGACGACCCGGATCCGCTCGGAGCCGCGCGCCAGGGCGTCGTCGACCAGGGCGATGATGTCGTCGTCGAAGACGTTCTTCTTCTTGTCGGCCAGTTCCTTGAACCGGATGAAGGCCTCGTTCAGCGCGTTCTGGCCCAGCTCGTAGCCCAGGGCCTTCAGCTTTTCGCGGAAGGCATGGCGGCCGGAGTGCTTGCCCATGACCAGGTTGGTCGCACCCTGCCCCACGTCCTCGGGACGCATGATCTCGTAGGTCTCGGCGTTCTTGAGCATGCCGTCCTGGTGGATGCCGCTCTCGTGGGCGAAGGCGTTCTTGCCGACGATCGCCTTGTTGAACTGCACCGGGAAGCCGGTGATGGCCGAGACGTAACGGCTGGCGCGGGTGATGTGGATCGGCTCGACGCCGGTGGAAAAGCCCAGATCCTCGCCGCGGACCTTCAGGGCCATGACGATCTCTTCCAGCGCCGCGTTGCCGGCCCGCTCGCCGATGCCGTTGATGGCGCACTCGACCTGGCGCGCGCCGCCCTGCACGGCGGCGATGGAGTTGGCGACAGCCAGGCCCAGGTCGTTGTGGCAGTGGGCCGAGAAGATGGCCTTGTCCGAGTTCGGCACATTGGCGATCACGTCCCGGAACATCCGGGCGTACTCGTCGGGATAGCTGTAGCCGACCGTGTCCGGCAGATTGATGGTCGTGGCCCCGGCGTTGATCGCCGCCTCGACGCAGCGGTACAGGAAGTCGAGCTCGGTCCGGGTGGCGTCCTGCGCCGACCATTCGACATCGCCGCACAGGTTTCGGGCCCGCGTCACCGACTGGATCACCGCCTCCAGCACCTCCTCCTGGGTCATCTTCAGGATGTGGTCGCGGTGTTGGGGGCTTGTGGAGAGGAAGGTGTGGATGCGGCCGCGCTTGGCCGGCCGGATCGCCTCGGCGCAGCGGTCGATGTCGACGGCGGCGGCGCGGGCCAGGCCGCAGATCGTGCTCTCCGTGACCAGCTGCGAGATCGCCTTCACGGCCTCGAAGTCGCCATTCGAAGCGATGGGGAAGCCGGCCTCGATGACGTCGACTCCCATCTCCTCGAGGATCTTGGCCAGCTCGATCTTCTCGTCGTGGCTCATCGAGGCGCCGGGCGACTGCTCGCCGTCGCGCATGGTGGTGTCGAATATGATGACGCGGCCAGCGTCGGATACGGAGGTCATTTGAAGGTCGCTTTCGTCGGGGTCCAGGGGATCAGGCGATTAGAACAAGGCCCCTGAGCACCCGGTCGCGACAGCGCGCGACTAAGCGGTCGCCCAGGGGCTGCTAAGCCCCAGGGTAAGAAGAAGACGCAGGCTGATTTGCACGCGTTGCATGCGACGTGGATACAGAATCCGGTGGAATCGCGCAAGGGTCTTGCGCGGGAGGCCGCGCATACGACCCTCCGCGCAAGATTATGTCCGCGAACGGGCTACTTCGGCCGCGTCACGATCGGGAAGTCGGGTGACGGGCGGTCGAACCAGCCTGTCAGCCGCTGCAGGGCCAGCGGGTTGCCGTCCACCTTCGCCTCGCCGCTCATCACCTTCGCGGCCAGCGGAGCGCCGGTCAGGAGCGACTGCATCAGCAGCGGGCGCGGCAGCGTCAGCGTCGCGTCGGCCTTGTCGCCCTCGGCTGCCGGCTCGGCGGTCAGGACGCCGTTGCGGACCTGGACCAGGAACCGCTCCTTGCGCTCAGGGAAGGCGAAGATGACCCGCAGCTTCGCATTGCTCGCCTTCTCCGGATCCAGCCGCACGGCCAGCAGATCGAAGATCATCGGACTGGGCAGGTTGGTGATGATGTCGGGCGAGCCGGACACCGGCGAGGGCGTGGGGCCGCCGTTGCGCAGCTCCACGGCGCCGGACAGGTACATGTTCCGCCACAGCGAGCTCTCGGCCTGCCAGGCGAGCTGTTCGTAGGCGCGGGCCAGGGCCTGGCTGGCCTCACCGTCCTTGGGATTGTCGAGCACCACGTTGTTCAACAGGGTCGCCGCCCAGCTGTAGTCGCCGGCATCATGCGCCGCCTGGGCCAGGGCCTTCACCTTTGCGGGGCCGCCCATGGCCACGACATAGCGGCCGGCCTGGTCGGCGGGATCGAGCACGGCAAGGTTCACGGGGTTGGCGTCATACCAGCCCATATAGCGCTGATAGACCGCGCGGCTGTTGAAGCTCATCGTCCCGTAGTAGCCGCGGTTGAACCACTGGCGGGCCAGGGCCGGCGGCAGGGCGATGCGGTTGGCGATCTCCGCGCCGGTGTAGCCCTGG
>JBIKTU010000419.1:0-2803 GCA_044347965.1 Caulobacter sp. | reverse complement strand
GCTGGTCAATCCCCGCGTGCCCTCGTCGACAGGCGCGGTCTATCGGGCCTACGACGAGGCGGGCGCGCCGGGCGGGGACGACCTTCCGCCGCTGCCGGACGCCTTCGAGAGCCCCGAGGAGATGGCCGCCATCCTCAGCTGGTGCCGCAATGACCTTGAGGCCCCGGCTGTGCGTCTGGCCCCGGCCATCGGCGTCGTCCTGGAAGCCCTGCGCGGCGAGCCCGAGACCCTGCTCGCCCGGATGAGCGGCTCGGGCGCGACCTGCTTCGCGCTCTGCGCCGGCGACATCGAGGCCGAGGGCCTGGCCGAGCGTCTGCGGTCGATGCGGCCCGACTGGTGGGTGAGGCGCTGCCGGCTGAGCTGATGCCGGGGACACGCACTTCAGTGCGTCTCCCCTGAAGCGAAACGGGACACGCCCTGAAGTGCATGTCCCCTGCCGGACAAGCCAAGGGCGCGGACCCTTTCGGATCCGCGCCCCCGGTACGCTTACGGTTGGTTCGATCAGGCGTGGTAGGCGCGTTCACCGTGTTCGGTGATGTCCAGGCCTTCCTCTTCCGTCTCCGCGCTGACCCGCAGGCCGACGACCAGCTTGATCAGGAAGAAGACGATGGCCGAGCCGATGCCCGACCAGAGGACGGCGACGCCGACAGCCTTGGTCTGGGCCATCATCTGGAAGCCCAGATCATAGGCCGTGCCGCAGACGGTGATCGCGGCGCCGTCGGCTCCACAGGTCGAGTAGTCGACGATGCCCTGGCCGCCCCAGGCGGGGTTGACCAGAAGGCCGGTGGCGAGGGCGCCGACGATGCCGCCGACGGCATGGATGCCGAAGGCGTCCAGGCTGTCGTCGTACTTCAGGGCGTTCTTCACGGCCGAGCAGAAGAACACGCAGATCGGGCTGACAACGAGGCCCAGGATCAGCGCGCCCAGCGGTCCGGCGAAGCCGGCGGCCGGCGTGACGGCCACCAGGCCGGCCACGATGCCCGAGGCCATGCCCAGCATCGAAGCCTTCTTGCGCGTCACCCACTCCACGACGACCCAGCTGAAGCCGGCGGCGGCGGTGGCGATGAAGGTGTTGACCATCGCCAGGGCGGCGTAGCCGTTCGCTTCGAGGTTGGAGCCGGCGTTGAAGCCGAACCAGCCCACCCACAGGAGACCGGCGCCGACCATGGTCAGCGTCAGGCTGTGCGGGGGCATCGGCTCCTTCTGGAAGCCCGTGCGCTTGCCCAGGATGATCGAGCCGACAAGGGCGGCGATACCGGCGTTGATGTGAACCACGGTGCCGCCGGCGAAGTCGATGGCGCCCCAGCCCCAGAGCAGACCCGCTCCGGCCGCGGTGGTCGCCGCTTCAACGCCCGCGCCGCTCGTGGCGCCGGCCCACCACCAGACCATGTGGGCCATCGGATAGTAGACCACGATCGGCCAGATGACCGCGAACAGGACCGTGGCGCTGAACTTGATCCGTTCGGCCAGACCGCCCAGCACCAGGGCCGCGGTGATGCAGGCGAAGGTCATCTGGAAGGCGACGAAGGTCAGTTCCGGGATGACGACGCCGACCGAGAAGGTTTCGACATTGCTGCCGACGCCGACCCCGGCCAGGCCCAGCTTGCTGAGACCGCCGATGAACTTGTTGGCCGCCCCGCCGTCCGTGAAGGACAGGCTGTAGCCCCAGAGGATCCAGGTGATCATGCCGACCACGGTCACGGTCGAGACCTGCATCAGCATGGACAGCATGTTCTTCTGGCGAACCAGGCCGCCGTAGAACAGGGCCAGGCCCGGAATGATCATCAGCATGACCAGGACGGTCGAGACCAGCATCCAGGTCGTGTCGCCCTTGTTGGGCTCAGGCGCCGGCGCTTCTTCCGCGGCCGCCGGAGCGGCGGCTTCGGGCGCAGGCGCCGGAGCCGGAGCGGCTTCCGCCGGAGCCGCGGCTGCGGCTTCGGCGGCGGGAGGCGTGGCCTCCTGGGCGAACGCGGGAGCCGCCATCGGCGCTCCGGCGAGTACGGCGACCGCGGTCAATGCCGCGAGCCGTCCGAGAAGTGTTGATTTCATCGTCGCTATCCCCTTGTCCCGATGATGTTGGTCAAAGCGCGGCCGAACCGGTTTCCCCGGTTCGAATCCGCACGGCGTCCTCGACGTTCAGGACGAAGATCTTTCCGTCGCCGATCTTGCCGGTCGCCGCAGCGGCCTTGATGGCCTCCACGGCCTTGGCGGCGGCGGCGTCGTCGACCACAGCCTCCAGCTTCACTTTCGGTACGAAGTTCACCTGGTACTCGGCGCCCCGATAGATCTCGGTCTGGCCCTTTTGCCGGCCGTAACCCTTCACTTCGGAGACCGTCAGGCCCTCAACCCCGGCGCCGACGAGCGCTTCACGCACCTCGTCGAGCTTGAAGGGTTTGACCACCGCAATGATCAGTTTCATCCGCCTTGCTCCCGCGCTCCGGCTACCCGCCGCGCGCCCTTGTCTTTCCCGTGTCGACCGGCGAGAGGGCGCGATGCTTGGCCACGCCGCCTCCCGGTCTGCGGTCACGCTAGCCGGGGGCCTTGCCCAGGCGTGTGCGCTGCACAATGAACGGGACCGAAACCCGTGTTTCGCCTAATCTCTGCGCAGGCCCATGAGGCGGCGCCTGCGAAATGGGCGCCCTTTGGGCCTCAGGCGCCGGCAACGCCTCGAAGCAGGGCGGAGCGGGATGGCCGGGTTCGGGAATCCCGGTTCCGGGCCGGCAAGGCGTCCTGTCCACGGGTGGGGCGCCGATGCTAACGCTCGTTTGACTCTTCCCCTGCATTGTCCCCGCGCCGGTCAAAC
>JBIKTU010000418.1:0-2806 GCA_044347965.1 Caulobacter sp. | reverse complement strand
GGACGAGGCCGGCGCCTTCGTCGACGTCATCGAGACCTCTACGACCCGGGTCTGGACCGAGCTGTTCTCGAAGTCAGGCGAAGCCTATCGCCCGCCCGAGGACGTGGTGATCTACGACGAATCCACGCCGACCGCCTGCGGGCAGGGGCAGGCCGCCATGGGGCCGTTCTACTGCCCGGGCGATCAGAAAGTGTACCTGGACCTCGCCTTCTGGACCGAGCTGGAGAGCCGGTTCGGCGCCAGGGGCGAATTCGCCCGCGCCTATGTCATCGCCCACGAGATCGGCCACCATGTCCAGAACCTGACCGGATCGCTGGGCAAGGCCCGCGCCGGCGCCCAGGGCGCAGACGGCGGCCAGGTTCGCGTCGAGCTGCAGGCCGACTGCTACGCCGGCGTCTGGGCCGCCCGCGCCTCGGCGGCGTCCGGCGGCCAGGTGGCGCTGGAGCAGGGGGATCTGGAGGACGGGCTGGGCGCCGCGGCCGCCGTCGGCGACGACACCATCCAGCGCCGCACCCAGGGCCGCGTGGTCCCCGACGCCTTCACCCACGGCACGGCCGAGCAGCGCATGCGCTGGTTCCGCCGCGGCTACGAGACCGGCGATCCCGGGCAGTGCGATACCTTCTCGGCGCGGACGCTTTAGGCAGGGGGCGCCAACATGCCGGCGTCATGGCCCGGCTCGTCCGGGCCAGCCATGCGGAATGGGCCAACAGAAAAGGGCGCGACCGTACGGCCGCGCCCTCATCCTGGTCACCAGTGTTCGTGGGTGGCCCGGACAAGCCGGGCCATGACGAACGAAAAGTAGTGCTGCGCCTACCCCCCGAACCGCTTGGTGAAGCGGATGCCGATGGCGCGCGGCGGCAGCACCGAGGTGTAGAAGCTGCGCGCATAGACGTCGTCGCCGTTATCGTCCGACACGACCTGGTTGAAGAGTGGCGTGCTTCGGGCGCCGGTCTCGGCGTAGGTGTCCCAGAGATTGTTCACGAACAGAGTGGCATCCCAGGCGTCGCCGGACAGCCTGACCGACATGTTGTGGATGTCGTAGGCGTCAAGCGTGATCCCGCCGCCCTTGCCGCCCATCCGCGTCAGCACGTCGCCGGTGAAGCTGGCCCCGTAGGCGAAGTCGAGCTCCAGGCCGTTGGCCAGCGGCACGCGGTAGTCGAGATAGATGCTGGCCTCGGTCTCCGGCGAACCCGGCAGCCGGTCGCCGGCCTCGCCGTCGAGGTACACGATGGTCGAGTTGAACCCCGGCGGCTGGATAACCGGGATCAGGTTGGTGGTGGTCTCGGTCAGCTCGGCCTTCGAGTAGGAGTAGTTGCCGCGCACGGTCAGATCCGGCGTGATCTTGTAGGCGAAGTCGACCTCGAAGCCCTTGCTCTCGGCGGCCTCGCCGTTCTTGGTGATCGGCAGCTGGCCGTTCAGGGTGGCGGCCGCGACCTGCGGATCCTTCCAGTCGACCAGGAAGATCGCGCCGTTCAGGGTCAGTCGGCGATCCATCCATTGGCTATGGACGCCGAGCTCGTAGTTCAGCGTCTTGTCCGGGAAATAGGCCATTTCGTTGGGCAGGGCGCAGACCATCGGGTTGACCGGCGGGCAGGGCCCAACGCCGTTGGAATTGCCGATCCGATAGCCCTCGCTGATCGTGCCGTAGACCAACACGTCGTCGGTCATGTCGTACGACGTATTGAACTTGAACAGCCAGCCCTGGTCTTCCTGGCCGCCGTTCTCGAAGTTCAGCGTGATGGCGTTGGGCGCGGCGCCCTGCGAGGTGTTGTACAACGGCAGATCGACCGCGCTCGCGGTGGTCAGTTCATACTGGTAGTACCGCGCGCCGAGCGTCACCTGCCAGGCCGGCGTGATGCGGTAGCTGGCTTCGCCGTAGGCCGCCATTTCAACCAGCTCGGTCTGGTCAACCGAATAGTATTCCAGGGCGTCGGGGCGGTTGATGCCCCAGTAGGCGGGCAGCCCGGGCGTGAACTCCTTGCTCGAGGCGTCGGACTCGAAGCGGTTGTAGAAGCCGCCAACGATCCAGCTGAGCGGGCCCTCGGTCGTCGAGACGAGCCGAAGTTCCTGGTTGAAGCTGTCTTCCACCTGATCCTCACGCGTGAAGGCGGTGAAGCTCGGGAAGCCCTCGTAGCCGTACTGGAGGCCGATCAGCAGGTCGGTCTGGTCGCGCTGCCCGCCTTCCTCATAGCGCGACACGCCGGTCGCCGAGGTCAGGGTCGCGAAGCCGAGGTCGGCGCTCATCTCCAGCGCCACAAGGTTATTCTTGCGGTCGTTCGGCTCGACCACGCGCAGGGCGCTCTCGTACTCGCCGACAGCGACAGGCAAGGTCGAGACGCGAGCGCTGCTGACCTGGCGCGCGCCGACCTTCTGGTCCTGGAAGTACCAGGTCAGATTGGCGTCGAACCAGTCGGTCGGCGCCCACCGCATTCCGAGCCGCCCGGACAGGGTCTCTTCGGTGTTCGCGTCCTCGACGCGACGGGTGTTGGCGCTGTTGAACACGTTCGGGTTCGACACGCCGATGTTCTTGACCACGTAGGCGTAGTCGATGAAGCCGCTGTCATCGAGATAGTCGAGCGAGCCGCGGATCGCGAAGGTGTCGGCAAGCGGAAGATTGAACGTCAGCCCTAGGTCGGAGCTGGCCGAGCTCGCCTCGCCGTACTGGTAGCCCGAACCGCGTATTTCGAGCATCGTCTCGGAGAACGAGGGGCGCTTGGGAATATAGCGGATGGCGCCGGCCATCGTTCCGGCGCCGTAGAGCGTGCCCTGCGGTCCGAGCAGGAATTCGACGCGCTCGAGGTCGTTC
>JBIKTU010000028.1:0-10057 GCA_044347965.1 Caulobacter sp. | reverse complement strand
TCCTTCCAGGCCGAGCCGGAGAGGTAGCCGCGCACCACGCATTCGATGGGAACGACCTCGACCCGTCGGCACAGCGTGGCCCGGCCGGCCAGCTGCGCCCGGCAGGGCGCCAGGGCCGGGACGGCGGCGATGATCTCGTCCGCATCGACCGACAACAGGTGGTGGTCGACCACCCCCTCCAGCCGATGGAACCACCAGGCGCTCAGCTGGGTCAGGACCGCGCCCTTGAAGGGCACAGGCTCGGCCATGACCACGTCGAAGGCGCTGACCCGGTCGGTGGCGATCAGCAGCAGCCGTTCGGCGTCGACGACATAGATGTCGCGCACCTTGCCCCGACCGACGAGTTCGAGGGGCAGATCGCTTCGGGTCAGCAGGTCCAAGGGGGCGTCCTCGCTACAGGGTCTTGCGAATGTCGGCCCAGGCGTTGGCCAGGGCGTCGCGGTGGGCCGGCTCGGCCACGGCCATCAGCGCCTCCGCCCGGCCATCGAGGGTCAGGCCGCGCAGGTCGGCGATGCCGTGCTCGGTGATGACCAGCCCGACGTCGGCGCGGGTCACCGACACCGCCGTCTGGGGCAGGCGCGGGATGATCCGGCTGATCGCCCCGCCCTTCGCGGATGACGGAAGCGCAAGTATCGGCAGGCCGCCCTCCGACAGGCGGGCCCCGCGCAGGAAATCGGTCAGGCCGCCCGTGCCGGAGATCTGGCGCCCGCCCTGGAACTCGGCGTTGGCCTGGCCGAACAGGTCGATCTCCAGGGCGGAATTGACGGCGACCAGTTTCGGGATCGCCGCCAGGGTGCGGATGTCGTGGGTGAAGCCCGAGGGCTCGAACCGGATGCGCGGGTCGCGACCGCAGAGGGCGTAGAGCCCGGCGTCGCCGGCGGCCAGACCCGTGACCACCTCCGTCAGGGCCCCGGAGTCGAGCACCGCCTGCAGCGGCCCGGCGACCATGCCGGAATGGATGCGCAGGCCCTTCAGGCCCTCCAGCGCCTGCACGGCCGCAACGCCCGCCTTGCCGAGTCCGAACTGCAGGCTGGCCCCGGGGGTCAGCAGCGACTGCAGGTGGCCCTTGATGACATCGAAAGCCGGATCGAGCGTCCCGGCCTCGTAGGCCAGCAGCGGCGTCTCGTCCTCGGCCACCAGGTCGAAGGCCGAGAGGTCGTAGAGCGGTCCCTGGACGCGGGGCATGTGCGGATTGATGACGGCGACCTTGAACAGGTCCCGCGCCAGCACCGCCGGCGACAGGTCCGACGCCACGCCGAGCGACACCCGCCCCTGGGCGTCGGGCGGGCTGACCACCGCGACGGCGGCGTCTAGCGGCGTGGTCCCCAGCCAGCCCCAGGCCTGGAACCAGGTCATGGGCCGGAGCGCGAAGGAGCCGGCCTCGAAACTGCCGCGCCAGTCGGCGGACAGGAAGGTTCCCTCGGCCCGCGCGGTCTCGTGCAGGCCGGCCCAGTCGGTGCGGTTGATCCCGGGCACATGGGCGCCGACGAAGGTGATCCCGGCGGCCAGCTCCGGCGTCCGGAGGAAGGCGTCGCGCAGCCCCAGCGGCTCTCCCGGACCGCCCGGAATGAACAGACGCCCCCCCGTTCCGTGCAATCGGGAGGCGAATTCCTGGGCCAGCTTGTCAATCGGGAGGCGAATCACGTCATTCTCGGTTCAGACGACGCCTGCAACCGTATGCGGCGCCGATGTGTTCAGTGCGTTGAATGCCCGGCCCCCTGAAGGACCAGACCGCGTCATGAAAGCCTCGATCGACCATCCCTACGACATCGCGCGGCCCTTCCTGTGGATCGCGGCAGTCGGCTTCGCGACCGGCTTCCTCGGCTACATGGCCCTGTTCGGGTCGCCGCTCTAGCCTCACGCCGCCCCGGTCGAGCCGAAGCCGCCCGCGCCCCGCGCCGTGGCGTCCAGACTTTCCACTTCCATCCAGGACGCCGAGGCCACCGGCGCGATGACCAGCTGGGCGATGCGGTCGCCCCGACGGATGACGAAGTCCTCCTCCCCCAGATTGATCAGGATCACCTTCACCTCGCCGCGATAGTCGGCGTCGATGGTGCCCGGCGTGTTGAGGCAGGTGATCCCGGCCTTGGCGGCCAGGCCCGAGCGCGGCCGGACCTGGGCCTCGAACCCGGCCGGGACAGCGAAGGCCAGGCCCGTGGGGACCATGGCCCGGGCCATCGGCTTGAGGGTCAGCGGCGCGTCGTCGGCCACCGCGGCGCGCAGGTCCATGCCGGCGGCCAGAGCGGTCTCGTAGGCCGGCAGCGGGATGCCCTCGCCATGCGGCAGGCGGGTGATCGGGATGGTCGGGGTCATGCCAGCGCCTCGGCGATGCGGGCGGCCAGCCGGGCGCCGACCGCTTCCTTCACGTCGCGGTCCCAGCGCTCGACGCCGGCCTTGCTGATCAGCAGCACCGCGTTCTCGCCACCGCCCATCACGCCGGGCTCGGTGACGTCATTGGCGATGATCCAGTCGCAGTTCTTGCGCGCCAGCTTGGCCCTGGCGTGCGCCTCGACATCGTTGGTCTCGGCCGCGAACCCGACGACCAGCTTCGGCCGGCGCGGATTGTCGGTGGCGAGGGTCGCCAGGATGTCGGGGTTCTCGACCAGCCGCAGCGCGGGCGGACCGTCCTTGCCCTTCTTGAGCTTGATGCCGAACGCCTCGTCGGGGCGCCAGTCGGCCACGGCGGCGACGCAGACGGCGGCGTCGGCCGGCAGGGCGGCCTCGCAGGCGGCCAGCATCTCGCGGGCGGACTCGACATCGACGCGCTTGACGCCCGACGGCGTCGGCAGGCTCACCGGCCCGGCGACCAGGGTCACCCGGGCGCCCAGGGCGGCCAGTCCGGCGGCGATGGCGAAACCCTGACGGCCGCTGGAGCGGTTGGTCAGCAGCCGAACCGGATCCAGCGCCTCGGCGGTGGGGCCGGCGGTGACCAGCACATGCTTGCCGGCCAGAGGGCGACCCCGGGGCCCCTCCAGCATCGCCATGGCGGCGTCGAAGATCGCCTGTGGCTCGGCCATGCGGCCGGCGCCGAACTCGCCACAGGCCATGGCGCCCTCGTCGGGCCCGACGAAGCTGACGCCGTCGCCCTGCAGGGTCGCGAGATTTCGCTGCGTGGCCGCGTGCTCCCACATCCGCACGTTCATGGCCGGGGCCATCAGCACCGGCTTGTCGGTGGCCAGCAGGGTCGTCGAGGCCAGATCACCGGCCAGGCCATGCGCGGCCTTGGCCATCAGGTCGGCCGTCGCCGGCGCCACGACCACCAGGTCGGCCGAGCGGCTGAGCTCGATATGGCCCATCTCCGCCTCGTCGGTCAGGGAGAACAGCTCGCTGTAGACCCTGTCCTCGGCCAGGGCCGACAGGGACAGCGGGGTGACGAACTGCGCGCCGGCCGCCGTCAGGATCGGCCGCACGGCCACGCCGGCCTTGCGCAGAAGCCGCGTCAGCTCCAGCGCCTTGTAGGCCGCGATGCCGCCGCCGACGATCAGAAGAACCCGCCGCTCGCCCAAACCGCGCCCTCGCCTTCAAAGCCTTCCCGCTCCTTACGGCGCGGGCGGGCGCTGGACAACCGGCTCGACCTGTGTTCCTAGTTCGTTCGTTATTCTCGTTCAGGTGGCATAGCGAGGGTTCTCATGATTAGATTGTCAGGCGGCTCGGCCGTCATCGCGGGCCTGTGCCTGCTGCTCAGTGGCTGTGACGGCGGCGCCTCGGCGGTTCCGGCGCAGAAGGCGGGGGATGCCGCGCCGGCGGCGACCGCCGCGTCGGAGGCGTCGTCCCCCGACCGGTCCCGGTCATCCGACGCCGACCGGGCGCCGGTTCCCAGGGTGGACGGCAAGCCGATGTGGTCGGCCACGCGGCGCTACACCGCCGAGCAAAACGCCCGCCGGGCCTTCGAGCGCAACGGCGCGGCCTTCGGCGCCGACTCGGTCGACGCCTTCGTGCGCAAGGCCCACGCCTTCACCTCAAGGCCGCCGAAGGGGTCGCTGTTCCTGTCGCGGGACAATGGCGACCGGCTGATCTACGACCCGGCCGGCAACGTCTTCGCCATCGCCTCGGCCGAGGGCGCGCCGCGCACGATGTTCAGGCCCGACACCGGCATGGCCTACTGGGAGCAGGTCAAGGTCGACGAAGCCGACCGCGCCGCGCGGCGGCGGCAGCGCGGCGATGGGCAGTAAAGGCGCTTCCTCCCCCGCCTGGAGGAGGGGGACCATGCGAAGCATGGTGGAGAGGGAAACGCTCTTGCCTGGAGTCCTGGCATGAATGGGGTGAGGTCGAACACCGTAGCCTGACGGCTGACGCCGGCGCGTCCCTCTCCAAAACCCTCCGAGTGGTCCCCCTCTCACAAGTGGGAGAAGTCCGAGAGCTCCTACCCCAGCAGATACCCCAGGACCCCCGCCAGCCCCGCCACGGCGGCCCCGGCGGCGAACCAGGCCAGCCTGGACGGGCGGGGCTCGACGACGGGCACGGTGGTCAGGCCCGTCTCCTGGGCCTCGGCCATGCGGGCGATGGCGCGCAGGGCGCGGACGGCGTCGTCGGCCAGCTCCCGCACGCGGGCCACCGGCGACAGCTCGCGGCTGATCCAGCGGCGGACCACCGGGTCGGCGGCCTGCCAGATGTCATGGTCGGGGTAGAGCCGGCGGGCGACGCCCTCGACGGTGACCATGGTCTTCTGCAGCAGCACCAGCTCGGGCCGCAGCCGCATCTCGAACAGGGCGGTGATCTCGAACAGCTGGGCCAGCAGCCGGCCCATGGAGACCTCGCTGGCCGCCCGGCCGAAAACCGGCTCGCCGACCGCGCGCAGGGCCTGGGCGAAGGCGTCGATGTCGTGGTGTCGCGGCACATAGCCGGCGTCGAAATGCACCTGGGCCACCCGGCGGTAGTCGCGCATCAGGAAGCCGTAGAGGATCTCGGCCAGGAAGCGCCGCTCGACCGGTCCCAGCCGGCCGATGATGCCGAAGTCGACGGCGGTGATCGTCGAAGGGGCCGAGACGAACAGGTTTCCCTCATGCAGGTCGGCGTGGAACACCCCATGGTCGACCGCCTGGGCCAGGAAGCCGCGAATGACGTTGTCGGCCAGCGCCCGGCGATCGAGGCCTGGCGCCTCCAGCGTCGCCGGATCCGACAGAGGCAGACCGGTCGCCCATTCCAGGGTGAGGACGCGCTTGCCGACGCCCTCCCAGACCACGCCCGGCGCCCGCATGTAGCTGTCGCGGGCCATGACCTCGCCCACCTCGCCGGCCCCCGCGGCCTCCATGCGAAGGTCCAGCTCCAGCTCCAGCGCGCGGACCACGATCCTGGCGAACAGAACCGGCTCCAGCCGGCGGGCAGGCGCGATCAGCCGCTCGATCAGGCCGGCGACCAGCAGCAGCACGCGGCTGTCGGCGTCGACGCGCCGCTCGATCCCCGGCCGCAGCACCTTCACCGCCACGCGGCGACCGTCGAGCATCGTGGCCTCATGGGCCTGGGCGATGGAGGCGGCGGCCACCGGCTCGCCGAAGGTCGCGTAGAGACTCTCGATCGGCCGCCCGAGCGCGCGCTCGACCTCGACCCGGGCGATGGCGGTGTCGAAGGGCGGCAGACGGTCCTTGAGGTGCGACAGGTCCTGGGCGAACTGGCCGCCGAAGATGTCGGCGCGGGTCGACAGCACCTGGCCCAGCTTGATGGCCACGGGCCCGAAGCTCTCGAGCGCCCTGGCCAGCCGCTCGCCCGGCCGGCCGATCTTCGCCTGCCGTCCCGCGAACAGCCGCAGGAACCGGCCTAACGTCCGCACCCCCGTCGGCAGCAGCGGATCGACCTCGCGCGGGATCAGCGCGTCCGCGCGGATCAGCGTCCAGCCGACGGCCAGCAGGCGGGCGAAGGCCGCGAGGTCCATGCCTAGACGGCCCGTCCCGTGTGCATGGCCGCGACGCCGTTGGTGAAGTTCACGTAGCCCGCGCCCGCGAAGCCGGCGTCGGTGATCATCCGCGCGAAGGTCTTCTGGTCCGGGAAACGACGGATGCTCTCGACCAGATACTGGTAGGAGTCCCTGTCATTGGCGACCCATTCGCCGATCCGCGGGATGGCGTTGAACGACCAGGCGTCATAGGCGGCGCGGATCAGGCTGTTGGTCGGTCTCGAGAACTCCAGGCAGATGAACCGCCCGCCGGGTTTCAGCACCCGCCGCGCCTCGCGCAGGGCGGCGCTGACGTCGGTGACGTTGCGGATGCCGAAGGTGATCGAATAGGCGTCAGCGCTGCCGTCCGGCAGCGGCAGGCGCTGGGCGTCGCCGACGGCCCAGCAGACCTCCGGCGGATAGCCGCGCTCGCGGCCGGCGGCGATCATCTCGGCGTTGTAGTCGATGACGTGGATGGTGGCGTCTTCGCCGCCCCGGCGCTCCTGCGCGGCGCGGGCCATCCTGGCGTAGCGGTGGGCCATGTCGCCGGTGCCGCCGGCCACGTCGAGGATCACCTCGCCCGGCTGGGGGTTCAGCCGCGCGGCCACGGCGTCCTTCCAGAGCCGGTGCACGCCCGCGCTCATCAGGTCGTTCATCAGGTCGTATCGGCCGGCGACACGGTCGAAGACGCCCCGGACCAGGCCGGGCTTCTCGGAGGGGTCGACGTCGCGGTAGCCGAAGGTGGCGCTGCTCTGGCTCATGCCTTGCCTCATAGACCCGGGACGGCGCCTAGGCTAGCCAACGGAAGACCCCGCGCAGGCGAAAGACCTCCATGCCCGAGCTTCCCGAAGTCGAAACCGTCCGCCGCGGCCTGCAGCCGGTGCTGGAGGGCGCCCGGCTGAGCCGCGTCGAGCAGCGGCGGCCCGACCTGCGTTTTCCGTTTCCCGAGGGCTTCGTCCAGCGGCTGACCGGCGCGCGGATCGAGCGGCTGGAGCGGCGGGCCAAGTACCTGCTCGGCCACCTGGACCGGGGCGACGTCCTGGTCATGCATCTGGGGATGACCGGCCGGTTCGAGATCGAGGGCCCCGGGCTCGCCGCGCGGCCGGGCGACTTCGTCCACGCCGTCGCCCCCGACCCGAAGCACGCCCACGTCCTGTTCGAGACCGAGGTCGGCGCGCGCGTAACCTACTACGACCCCCGCCGGTTCGGCTTCATGGGCCTGGTCCCGACCGAAGGGCTGGCGAGCCATCCCTGGTTCGCGGGCATGGGGCCCGAGCCCCTGGGCCCGGACCTGACCGCCGACCACCTGGTCGCCGCCTTCGCCGGCCGAAAGCAGGGGCCCAAGACCCTGCTGCTGGACCAGCGGATCGTGGCGGGGCTGGGCAACATCTATGTCTGCGAGGCGCTGCACCGGTCGGGGATCTCGCCGCTGAAGCCGGCCGGGAAGATCGCGAGGGCGAAGTACCCGCTTCTGGTCGAGGTCATCCGCGAGGTGCTGGGCGAGGCCATCGAGGCCGGCGGCTCGACCCTGCGCGACTTCGCCGCCACCGACGGCGCGCTGGGCTATTTCCAGCACAGCTTCCGGGTCTATGGCCGCCAGGGCGAGCCCTGCCCGACGCAAGGCTGCGGCGGAACGATCGACCGCGAGGTCCAGGGCGGCCGGTCGACCTTCTTCTGCCGTCGGTGCCAGACCTAGGGATGGGCGGGATGAACGGGATGCGGGGGATGCGGGGGATGCTCGCGGCGGCGATGACGGCGGCGGCCTTGCTGCTGTCGCCGGCCGCGGCGAGGGCCGAGCCGGCAGTCTGGAGCGTGCGCGACGCGGATTCGACCATACTGCTTTTCGGGTCGGTGCATCTGTTGCCTGACGGGCTGGACTGGCGGCCCGCCGCCCTGGACCGCGCCCTGGAGAGCGCCGACGACCTGTGGTTCGAAACGCTGACCGAGGGCGGCGAGGGCCGGATGGCGACCCGAGCCCTCGGCATGCTGCCGGCCGGTGAAAGCCTGTCGGCGAAGTTGTCGGCGCAGGGGCGGGCGCGGCTTGAGCGGATGTCGGACGCGGTTGGTCTTTCGCCGGCGGCGGTTGACGGCCTGCGCCCCTGGCTGGCGGACATCACCCTGAGCGTGGCGGTGCTGATCCGCGACGGCGCCCGGGCCGAGGCCGGGGTCGAGGCGGTTCTGGCGGATGCCGCGCCGGGCGCCGCGCGCCGCTACTTCGAGACCCCACGGGAGCAGATCGCCTTCCTGGCCGAGGCGCCCGAGGCAGATCAGCTGGCCTCGCTGGAAGAGACCTTGCGCCAGCTCGATGAGGACCCGGAGCTGTTCACGCGGCTGGTCAGGGCATGGCTGGCCGGTGATCAGGCGACCATAGACGCCCTTGGCGCCGCGCCGCTGCGGTCCCTGTCGCCGGTGCTCTACGAGCGCCTGCTGGCCGGCCGCAACCGGCGCTGGACGGAGCAGATCCTCGAGCGGCTGGCCGGGTCGGGCACGACGGTGATCGTGGTCGGCGCCGGGCATATGACCGGGCCCGACGGCGTGCCGGCCCTGCTGCGCGCCCGGGGCGTCGCGGTCGAAGGGCCCTGAACGCTCTTGAGCCGGCGCGGCGGGGCGGGCACAAACCGCCCATGACCGATTTCCAGACCCTTCTCGTCGAGACGCCGTCGGACGGCGTCCTGCTGGTGCGCCTCAACCGGCCCGAGGCCCTCAACGCCCTGAACTCGACCCTGCTGGGCGAGCTCGGCCAGGCGCTGGACGCCGCCGGCGCCGACGACGCCGTCCGCGTGGTCGTCCTGACCGGCTCGGAGAAGGCCTTCGCGGCCGGGGCGGACATCAAGGAGATGTCGGACAAGTCCTACGCCCAGATGATGAAGCTCGACTTCTTCACCGACGCGGCGCGGCGCATCGAGCAGTTCCGCAAGCCGATCATCGCGGCGGTCAGCGGCTACGCCCTGGGCGGCGGCTGCGAGCTGGCGATGATGTGCGACTTCATCATCGCCTCGGAGACGGCCAGGTTCGGCCAGCCGGAGATCAACCTGGGCGTCGCGCCCGGCATCGGCGGCACCCAGCGGCTCACACGCTTCGTCGGCAAGTCCAAGGCCATGGACATGATCCTGACCGCCCGGATGATGGACGCCGCCGAGGCCGAGCGCGCCGGCCTGGTGTCCCGCGTCGTTCCCGCCGACAAGCTGATCGAGACGGCGCTCGAGGCGGCGGCGAAGATCGCGGGCCACTCGCCGCTGGCGGTGCTGATGAACAAGGAACTGGTCGAGGCGGCCTACGAGACCACCCTGACCACCGGCGTGGCTCTGGAGCGGCGGCTGTTCCACAGCCTGTTCGCCTTCGAGGACCAGAAGGAAGGCATGGCCGCCTTCGTCGAGAAGCGGAAGCCGGACTTCAAGGGGCGGTAAGCAGGGCGGCGGCCTCGTCGGTCGTCAGCCATCTGGCGAACCTTACCCCGCCGCCTTCGCCGGCCCCGCGGGTGACGACGACCTGGACCTGGCCGGCGCCGATCCTGGGCTTGAAGCGGTTCTGGAGCCGCGCGTAGCCATAGCGCTGCAGCCGGTCGGCCAGTTTCGGCTCACGGGTGATGATCACCCGTCCAGGCATGGTCTCTCCCCTCGCGAGCAACCGTTTCGCGTCGGCGACCTCGAGGCTGTAACCCGGAACCTCGCCCTTGCGGACCCAGGCCATGAGGGCGATCTGGAGTGGCGGGCCCAGGTCGGGATCACAGACGACCACCAGTCCGTCATCGGCCGGCGCGCAGCCGGCGAGCGCCCCGAGGGCGAGGAGAAGCTGTCGTCTGTCCATGGCCCGCTTGTACAGAAGCAGAGCCGATCCGCCAGAGTCACGTTGACCGCCCCCGGTCCTTCCTGTATTTGCCCGCCCTTCGATTTATCCGGCGTACGCGACGTCCGCGCGCGCCCCGTCCGTTTGAGGTCTACAGGCACATGGCCAACAATCCCGGCGCCAAGAAGGCGATCCGCAAGATCGAGCGCCGCACCGAAGTGAACAAGGCCCGCCGCTCGCGCGTCCGCACCTTCCTGCGCAAGTTCGAGGAAGCCCTCGCCGCCGGCGACGCCGCCGTGGCCAAGGAAGCCTTTATCGTCGCGCAGTCGGAACTGATGCGCGCCGTGTCCAAGGGCGTGGTTCACAAGAACACCGGCTCGCGCAAGGTCTCGCGCCTGAACG
>JBIKTU010000416.1:0-2820 GCA_044347965.1 Caulobacter sp. | reverse complement strand
CTGCCGGTCGTGTCGCTGGACGGTCAGGCGATCGGAGAGGGCGTGCCCGGCCCGGTGGCGACACGGCTTCGGGCGCTCTATATCGAGGCCGCCCAAGCTTCGGTCATCTGACGGTCGGTGAACCGTTCGCGGTTGCGGACGGCGCTGATTAGCGCCAAGCATTGCTGGCTTGCGTGTGTGGAGGGCCTTCTGCCCTCCGGCCAAGAACAAGAAGGGGAATCCCCATGACCGACAAAAAACAGAACCTGCAGGACACGTTCCTGAACAGCGTGCGGAAGTCCAAGACCCCCCTGACCATCTTCCTGGTGAACGGTGTGAAGCTGCAGGGCGTGGTGAGCTGGTTCGATAACTTCTGTGTCCTGCTGCGCCGCGACGGCCAGTCCCAGCTGGTGTACAAGCACGCGATCTCGACAATCATGCCCGCCCAGCCCGTCCAGCTGTACGAGCCCGGTCCAGAACAAGACGATTGACCCAACTCATTGACCACGGCGTACCCGTTCAACGGGCCCTCGTTCTCCATCCCGTCAGGTCCTGGCAACAGAGCAACGTGCGTAATCCTCAAGCCCGGCTTGAGGAAGCGGTAGGGCTGTCCCTGGCGCTCGACCTTGAGGTGGTCGAGTCCCGGGTCGTGCCACTGCGCGAGCGCACGCCCGCCACCTTGTTCGGCAAGGGAAAGGTGGAGGAACTGCGTCTGCTCTGCGAGGTCGAAAAAGTCGATGTCGTGGTGGTCGACGACGCCCTCTCGCCGGTGCAGCAGCGCAATCTCGAAAAGGCCTGGAACGCCAAGGTCGTCGACCGCAGTGGCGTGATCCTGGAGATCTTCGGCCGCCGCGCACGCACAAAGGAAGGGGTGCTGCAGGTCGAACTGGCCCGTCTGGAGTACGAGAAGTCCCGGCTGGTCCGGACCTGGACCCACCTGGAACGTCAGCGCGGCGGCACCGGCAACACTGGCGGTCCCGGCGAAACCCAGATCGAACTCGACCGCCGCCAGATCGCCGACCGCATCATCCTGATGAAGCGGCAGCTCAAGGAGGTGCGGCGCACCCGCACCCTGCACCGCTCCGCCCGCAAGAAGGCCCCGTACCCGACCATCGCGCTGGTCGGCTACACCAACGCCGGCAAGTCGACCCTGTTCAACCGCGTGACCGAGGCCGACGTCGTGGCCGAGGACATGCTGTTCGCCACCCTCGATCCCACCCTGAGGACCGTGAAGCTGCCCGGCGGGCGGCCGGCGATCCTGTCCGACACGGTGGGCTTTATCTCCGACTTGCCGCATGAGCTGGTCGAGGCCTTCCGCGCCACGCTCGAGGAAGTGCAGGAGGCCGATGTGGTCCTGCACGTTCGTGACATCGCCAACGTCGAAACCGACGCCCAGAAGCGCGACGTCGAAACGGTGCTCAAGGAGCTGGGCGTCACCCTCGACGAGGGTCGCCGGATCATCGAGATCTGGAACAAGGCCGACCTGCTCGCGCCGGACGACCGCGACGACGCCGAGGGCGCCGCCCGACGCGCGGGCGCGGCGATGGTCTCGGCGGTCACGGGCGAGGGCTGCGAGGCGCTGCTGCAGCGGCTGGCGGTGATGGTCGATGTCACGCCCGAGATCGACATCATCCTGAGCCAGTCAGACGGCGAGGCCCTCGCCTGGCTGTACCGGCACGGCCGCGTCGTCGGTCGCCACGACGGCGAGGCGGATATGCACCTTCGCGTCAGGCTCGATGGTCAGGCGCTCGGCCGCTTCGAGCGGCTGTTCCCGGCCGCGCAAGTCGCCGAGGCTGACGGGTGAAACGCGCGGTCGTTGCGGCTATCCTGGCTCTGATGACCGCCTGCGCGCCGCCGATCGAAGCCTTTGCCGCCGACACGATCAGTTTCAGCGATCTGCTGGCCCGTGAACGCGCGCCGGCCGACGAGAGGATCGCCTACGGCTCCGGCCCGCAGCAGTTCGGCGAGCTCTGGCGGCCGTCAGGGGAGGGGCCGTTTCCGGTCGTGGTGCTGATCCACGGCGGCTGCTGGCAGGCGAACCTGCCCGGAACAGAGCTGATGGATTACCTGGCCGCCGACCTGAGGGATCGCGGCTACGCAGTCTGGAACCTTGAGTACCGCCGCATCGGCCACCCGGGCGGGGCCTGGCCCGGGACGTTTGCCGATGTGGCGATGGGCCTGGACCATCTGCGGAGCCTCGCCGGGCCTCGTGCTCTGGACCTGTCCCGCGTCGTGCTGGTCGGTCACTCGGCCGGCGGCCATCTGGTCAGCTGGGGCTCCGCCCGTACGGGCTTGCCGAAATCGAGCCCGCTTTGGGATGCCGATCCCTTGCCGGTCAGCGGCGCGGTCAGCCTGGCCGGGATCAACGACCTTGAGGCCTTCCGGGCGACCGGACCTGATCGCTGCGGCGGGCCTCAGACCATCGATGATCTCGTCTCGGCCGCGACCCGGGCAGGGCAGGACGTCTACGCCGACAGCTCGCCGGCCCGGCTGCCGGCGCCGTCAGGGGCGGTCGTGGTAGTCTCAGGGGAACTGGATCCTATCGTCCCGCCGGCCTTCGGACCGCCATTCGCGGCGCGCTGGTCGGCGAGGGAAGTGACCATCAGCGGCGCCGGCCACTTCGAGCTGATCGACCCGACCAGCCCGGCGTGGCGGGAGGTGATCGTTCCGCTGATTGCGGGGATCCTGAATCGCAAACGCCCCTAGCGCCGTCATGGCCCGACTTGTTCGGGCCACCCATGAACGCGGGTAGACGGGAGCGTGTGATGCGGATCGGCAATGGATTTACCGGCTAGCCCACCACGCATGGGTGGCCCGAACAAGTCGGGCCATGACGGCGAG
>JBIKTU010000415.1:0-2824 GCA_044347965.1 Caulobacter sp. | reverse complement strand
CCCTGCGTCCTTCAACAGACCGCGTCACGCCCACGCTCGATAACGGGAAATGAGGGCCGCCCGTGTTTCACGTGAAACATCTCATTTACCAATGCAGAAGCTGGAGAAGACCCGATCCAGCACCGCCTCCGGGTCCACCCGGCCGGATACACGCTCCAGGGCCCGCGCGGCGAGCCTGACGTCCTCGGCCGCCAGCTCGGGCTCGCCCTGGGCCAGCGCCCGCTCCACGCGCACCGCCGCCTCACCCAGGCTTTCGGCATGCCGCAGACGGGTGGCCGCCGGGAACTCCGCCGCCGAGAGGGCCGCCACGACACGCGCCTCGATGGCTTGCGCGACAGCGTCGGCGCCCCCGGCCTTCATCGATACATCGAGGATCGCGAGTCCCAATTCAGCAGCCGCCGCCCGAGCACGGCTCCCGTCAAGACTTTCGGGCAGGTCGACCTTGTTCATGACGCACAGGTCGCCGGGCTGCACCAGATCCCTGGCAAACCGCCAGCTGCCGTCAGAAGCGTGGCTGTCGACGACCCAGAGCCTCAGGTCGGCGCTCGATGCCCAGGCACGGGCACGGCGAACACCCTCGGCCTCGATGACCTCCTCGGTCTCGCGGACCCCCGCGGTATCCGCCAGCAGGGTCTTGTACCCGCCCAGCACCAGAGGGACCTCGATGACATCCCGCGTGGTGCCAGGAGTGGCGGTGACGATGGCCGCATCCCGGCGGGCGAGTCCATTGAGCAGGCTGCTCTTGCCGGCGTTGGGTGCGCCGATCAGCGCCACCCGGAAGCCCTCGCGCACGCGCCGGCCACGGTCCGCATCCGCCAGTGCGGCCTGCAACTCGGACAGCAATTGCGCCAGATGCGGTCGCGCCCGGGCGGCGACGTCCTCCGGCAGATCCTCATCCGGGAAATCGACCGCCGCCTCCAGCACCGCCAGGCTTTCGATCAGCGCCTCGCGCCAGGCGTCGTAGCGCCGCGACAGCCCGCCGCCCAGTTGGTCCAGGGCCTGACGGGCCTGGGCCGTCGTCTCCGCGTCGATCAGATCGGCCACCGCCTCGGCCTGGGCCAGGTCCAGCCGGCCGTTCTGAAAGGCCCGCCGGGTGAACTCGCCCGGCTCGGCCAGGCGCAGTCCAAGGTCCGCAACCGCCGAGACCAGGGCGTCGACCACCGCCAGACCCCCGTGAACATGGAACTCCGCGCAGTCCTCACCCGTGTAGCTGGAGGGACCCGGAAACCACAGGGTCAGGGCCTCATCGATCAGCGCGCCGTCCGCCCCGACCAGCTTTCGCAGCGAGGCCCGGCGCGGAGCGGGCGCGGACCCGGCCAGGGCGACAACGGCCGCCCTCGATCGGGGGCCGGAGATCCGGACCACCGCCAGCGCCGCGCGGCCGGGCGCGGTCGCCGGTGCGAAGATGGTGTCGGTCATTCGCCCGATTTGGTCCCGAACCCTGCCGCGGCCGGCATGGCCGCCGTCATCAGCTTGCGGAACTGCTCCTGGGCGCCGGAGCCGAAGGCCATCCAGCTCTTCATCAGCTCGTCGGGCGCCAGGGCGGCCATGTTGGAGTCCATGCGCTTCTGCATCTCCGCCACCATATGGTCGTTGAGGACCGTTACATCGGGCAGGCCCATGAAGGTGCGAGCCTCCACCGGGGTGCAGTCGATCTCGATGGTGACCTTCATGGTTCGCTCTTTCCTTGCTCGCGGGCAGGGTTACCTATGGCCGCGAGACGCGCGACCGCGCTAACAACCACATCCTGACACAAAACGGAGTCCGACGATGAGCGGAGAACGCGTGACCATCAAGACGCCCGACGGCGAGTTTTCGGCCTACGTCGCCCGACCGGCGGCCGCCAAGGCCCCCGCCGTGGTCGTGATCCAGGAGATCTTCGGCGTCAACGCCGTGATGCGCGACATCACCGACGGCCTCGCCGCCCAGGGCTACCTGGCCATCTGCCCCGACCTGTTCTGGCGGATCGAGCCCGGCATCGACATCACCGACCAGTCCAAGGCTGAATGGGACAAGGCCTTCGAACTGTTCAACGCCTTCAACGCCGACAAGGGGGCGGAGGACCTGCAGGCCACCATCACCGCCATCCGCGCCGACCCCGGCTGCACCGGCAAGGTCGGATCGGTGGGCTTCTGCCTCGGCGGCAAGATGGCCTTCCTGACCGCCACCCGCACCGATGTCGACGCCGCCGTCTCCTACTATGGCGTCGGCCTGGATTCCCTGACCCCGGAGGCGGAAAAGCTCACGCGCCCGGTGATGCTGCACATCGCCGGCGAGGACGGCTTCGTGCCCAAGGAGGCGCAGGCGGCCATCCACGCGGCGCTCGACAATCACCCGCTGATCACCATCCACGACTATCCGGGCCGCGACCACGCCTTCGCCCGCCAGGGCGGCGAGCATTTCCACGCCGGAGACGCCGAGACGGCGGGCAGCCGTTCGCTGGCCTTCTTCGCCGAACACCTGGGGTAGGGCGCATGCTGGCGATCCAGGCGACCCGCACCGGCGGGCCGGAGGTTCTCGAGGCCGTCGATCTGCCCTTGCCCACGCCGGGGCCAGGCGAAATCCTCATCCGGCATGAGGCCATCGGCCTGAACTTCATCGATACCTACTATCGCACGGGCCTGTACCCCGCGCGGCTGCCGGGCGTGATGGGGGTCGAGGGCGCAGGCATCGTCGAGGCTATCGGCGAAGGCGTGACACGCTTCCAGGTCGGCGACCGCGCCGCCTACGCGGGGGGGCCGCTCGGCGCCTACGCCGAGGCCCGGGTCTACAAGGCCGACCGGGCGGTGAAACTCCCGGAAGGGATCTCGTCGGAAGTGGCGGC
>JBIKTU010000414.1:0-2831 GCA_044347965.1 Caulobacter sp. | reverse complement strand
TGGCGCAACAGCTCAAAATCGTCGTCGCGAAGCTCGCAGGCCGTGTAGCGGTCACCTGCCCTCAGAACGCCGGCGATCAGGCTCGGCGAGCCCGGATAGAAGCGCACGTCGCCGCCCGGGTTGCCCTGGCGAACAGCGGCCTTCAGCGCGTCGAAGACCGCAGGCGCGTCATCGGCGGCCATGAGGCGGAAGATGCCCTGCGCCGCCTCTGCGGTCCTGCGCGACAGTTCTCCATCCAGATCGTAGCCGCCAGCGCCCGCATGGGTATCGACTATGGTCAGCGGCGCCGGAGTCGCCAAAAGCGCCTCCAGGAGCCGCGTCAGGGTCGCGTGCTTCACGAGATCGGCGAAGTTCCCGGCGTGGAAGGCGTGGCGATAGTTCACGAAGCGCTTGCTCTCGGCGTGGGAGGACCCAGCCGCTTCCTACCACGTTCCCGATCCGCCGGAAGGAGGGCGCGGCGCCGGGGATGCCGGTCTCGAAGTCCGGAGCGGCCCACGACCCGACCGAGCGGATCGCGGCCCATGCCGGTTCTGCTGATCATTAAATCTGGCTGGCTGACGGTACGTCGCCCCTAGTCAGCCCTGCTCGCCCGCGTCAGAGTGATCGCAGATCACATAATGATGTCCGGGGAGGGCACGACGTGGCCGGGACCAAGCTTCGCTTCGGGGCGTTCATCGCCCCCTTCCATCCGCTAAACGAGAACCCGACTCTCGCGCTGGAGCGCGACATCGAGCTGGTCCAGCACATGGATCGCCTTGGCTATGACGAGGCCTGGATCGGCGAGCACCACTCGGCCGGCTACGAGCTGATCGCCAGCCCGGAGCTGTTCATCGCCACGGTGGCGGAAAGAACCCGGCACATCAGGCTCGGCACCGGCGTGTCCTCGCTGCCCTACCACCATCCGCTGATGCTGGCGGATCGCATCAACCAACTGGACCACATTACGCGTGGGCGCGTGATGTTCGGCGTCGGCCCGGGCGCCCTGCCGTCGGACGCCTTCATGATGGGCATCCCGGTCAGCGCGCAGCGCGACCGCATGGACCAGGCGATCGACGTGCTGGTGCCGCTGCTGCGCGGCGAGCAGGTCACGAAGAAGACCGACTGGTTCGAGCTCAACGAGGCGCGTCTGCAGATGACGCCCTATAGCCGCCCGTCGGTGGAAATCTGCGCGGCGAGCCAGGTTTCGCCGACCGGCGCCTCGGCGGCTGGTCGTCATGGCCTCGGCCTGCTGTCGATCGGGGCGACCCAAAGTGGAGGTTTCAACGCCCTGGCGTCCAACTGGGCCATCGCTGAAGAGAAGGCGCGCGAGACCGGCAATACGATGGACCGCTCGGGCTGGCGCCTTGTCGGGCCGATGCACATCGCCGAGACCCGTGAACAGGCGCGCGAGGACGTCAGGTTCGGGCTCCAGAACTGGCTGTACTACTTCCAGGAGGTCGCGGCCTTGCCGCTCGCCCCTCAGGATGGCAGCGATCCGGTCGATGCGCTCATCGCTTCGGGCATGGCGGTCATCGGCACGCCCGATGACGCCATCGCCCAGATCGAGCGGCTCGAGAAGCAGTCCGGCGGCTTCGGCGCCTTCCTGTTCATGGATCACAACTGGGCCGAATGGGACCGCAAGAAGAAGTCCTACGAATTGATGGCCCGCTATGTGGTTCCCAGGTTCCAGGGCCTGAACGAGAACCGCGAGGCGTCGCTCAAGTGGGCGGCCGAGAATCGCCCGCGCTTTATCGGCGAGGCCATGGCCGCTGTCGGGATGCGCGTGGCGCAGCACATCCAGGAGAAGGGCGTGGACAACATCCGCCCCGAGATCCTGGAAGCCATGGGCCTGGGAAAAAAGCCCGCCGCGGAATAGGTCGTTCGACGAAGCGGGCGGCCGCCTGGTCGCCTCAACCGAAGAGGCGCTCGACCAGCGTTCGACGCGGCGGAGGCTCGTTGTTCAGGCGGCGCGCCGCCTCCTCCAGCACCTTGCGGCGGGCGGTGCGGTTGGACGGCCTCGCGGCCTTCTCCGCAGCCACCTGAGCAGCGCCGTCACCGTGAAGCTTTAGCAAGATCTCGATCTCGATCTTCACTTCACGATCAAACAGGCTACGCCTTGCCTTGTTACCGAACATCTAGTCCCCTTGGTTCCGCCCACAGCATAGCCATCGACGGCGACGGAATATTCCTCAGATTGGGGGGATGGACAACCATTCGCCGAACGCTGCTCGGCAAATTTCATGAGATTGTTCTAAATTCGACCCCGATCACCCACTGTCCATAACGGACCTGTGCGGGTTCGGTTCTCGTCGACAGCTAACGCGGGCGAATATCCTTGAGGATGGCCTGCGCGGCGTTGTGGCCAGGCGCGCCGGTGACACCGCCACCGGGATGGGTTCCCGCGCCGCACATGTAGAGCCCCGGGACCGGGGCGCGGTAGGCGCCATGTCCGAGCACGGGCCGCGCGGAGAACAACTGGTCCAGGCTGAGCGCGCCGTGGAAGATGTCGCCGCCGATCAGACCGAACTCGCGTTCCAGATCCAGTGGGCTCTTCACCTGCCGGCCAATAACCGACGCCTTGAAGCCCGGCGCCCAGCGGTCGACGGTGGCGATCATCAGGTCGGCGACCTCACCGCGACAGTCGTCCCAGGATCGGCCATCGGGCAGCGTCGGCGCGACATGCTGGCAGAAGAGGCTGGCGACATGCTGCCCCGCGGGCGCCAGGCTGTCATCCAGGACCGAGGGGATCAGCATCTCGACTATCGGCTCCCGCGACCAGCCATCCCGGCGGGCATCGAGGAAAGCCCGGTCCATATAGGCCAGGTCCGGGGCGACGATGATCCCGGCCGTCA
>JBIKTU010000410.1:0-2832 GCA_044347965.1 Caulobacter sp. | reverse complement strand
AGCGGGGCGTCCAGAAGCGGTCAGCCGGCGCGCCCCGGGCCGGAGAAGACCTTCAGCGCCTGGCTGTCCTGGCCAAGGCGCTGGGGCACCCGGCGCGGATCGGCATCGTCAACCTGCTGCAGGCCAACACAAGCTGCGCCGGCAGCGACATCGTCGGCCGCATCGGACTGGCCCAGTCCACCACCGCCGAACACCTGAGGATCCTGCGCGCCGCCGGGATCGTCCTGGGCGAGGTGGACGGTCCGAGAACGGCCTATTCCCTGAATCCCGCCACCCTCGCGCCTCTGACCGATTTTCTCGCCACCCTGGCCGGACCCTCTCAGGGCGATGTCCGGTCCGCCGGATAGCCGGGGCCGCCGCCCGATCGTGGCGACGGCGTGGTTCAATCAGCCCTTCAGCGACGCCCAGGGACCGGTCACCGCCAGGGTGATGCCGGGCCAGTAGATGTTGACGAACAGGGTCGAGCCGTCGGGCGAGAAGCAGACCCCGGCCAGCTCGGCGTTCTCGCGGAACATGTTGCGGCCGATCGTGTAGACTTTGCCGTCCGGCGAAACCCCCTTGAGGTGGTTGCGCTTGGTGTCCGAGTATCGATCCTCGCAGACGATGATGTGTCCCCAGGGCGCGATGGCGATGTTGTCGGCGTAGTCGAGCACGGCGTCGTCGACGGACTCCAGGAACAGCTGCGCCTTTCCGGGCGCTTCGCCCTCGTCCGACTGGCCTTCGCGAGGGCCGGGGACGTAGCGCATGATCTGCCCGAGACCCTTGGCGCCGCCTGATGTGCAGGTGAAATAGAGTTCGTCACGGCCCCAGAAGATGCCCTCGCCGCGGGCGAAGACGGCCGCGCCGGCCTTGGCGCCGCGAAGCCGCAGGTCGTCGTCCGGGCTCTCGGGATTGTCCAGGTCGATCCAGCGGGCGTTGCGCCAGGCCCCCTTCACCATGCCGACCGCGCCCTTCCAGTTGCGGGTGTCGCAGCCTTCCGGCGCATCGGCGAAGCCGAGCGCCTGCAGCCGTCCGCCCCGGGCCAGTTCGCCGGGAACCTCGGGAATGAAGCGGTACAGCAGGCTGTCGGCGGTATCCTCGGTCATGTAGACAATGCCGGTGCGCGGATCGACGCAGGCGGCCTCGCGCTTGAAGCGGCCCATGGCCTTGAGCGGAACGGGATCGACCAGCCCCTTCGCGCCGGCCGGCACTTCGAAGGCCCAGCCGTGGTCCTTGTTCCCGCCCTTGCCGGCGCGGGCGGTGTTTTCCTCGCAGGTCAGCCAGGATCCCCAGGGCGTGACGCCCCCGGCGCAGTTCACCACCGTTCCGGCCAGGCTCAGGTGCTCCCGCTCCACCCGGCCGGTGCGCAGGTTGTAGACAAGCGTGGTCGTGCCGCCGGGGAGGGGGCGCCCGGCCGCATCGAGATCGAAGGCCTTCGCGGTGTCGAGCTTGTCGGCGTATCGCCCGCGGACGCCGGTGGCGCCGTGGTTGACGTCGCCGACCTTGAGCTCGTGGTTGCGTACGAGGGCGACCCTGTCCTTGCCCGCCGCGAAACAGCCCATCCCGTCGAACTTGTAGGGCACCACCAGACCGTCGCTCATCAGGTCGCCGGCCTGGGACACGATGCGGTAGGAGAAGCCCTCCGGCAGATCGAACACGCCGAAAGGATCGGTCTTGAGCGGTCCGTAGCCCTCGATCTCGTTCCGGTAGGTCTCTTCCGGAGCGGCCTGGGCGCGCGCCAGGCCGGCGAAGGCCAGCGAGGCGGCGGACGTGGCGATGAATCCGCGGCGGGACAGGGACATGGCGAGCGACTCCAGCAGATGTTCGTGGAGTTATCGCAAGTTTGTGACAGTGTCGCCGCGCTGTTGGCTGCGGCCTGTCGCACGACCACCAGCGGCCTGAGATATCGGCCGTCGACCCGGGAGCGTTCTTGGGGCGGCGAAGGGCAGTCCTTGCTCCTCGGGGGCGAGAGGTTAATCTGCCGCCGACCGGAGTGGATGGAACCCATGAGTGACGCAGTCGGCCCTGGCGATCTGGTTCTCTGCGTCAACGCCGCGCCAAACCACGTCACCGGCCAGGCGGTGCCGCTCGTGGCCGGAGAGACCTACCGTGTCTACATGGTGATGGACTTTGCCTGCCCCTGCGGACGGTCAGACGCCCTGCTGGACGTCGGGGTCGACTTCGCCTGGTGCCAATCCCGCTTCCGGCTCCTGCCCAAGCCCAAGGCCCAGTCCAGGCCGCGGCGCGTTTCGGCGCCGAAGGAGACGGAAAAGGTCTGATGTGACTCCGTCCGCCACCCGTCCGGCCCGGCCGCAGCGCGCCTGGCGCGATCCATACCCGACGCGGGGGCCGTCCAGTTCTCAGGACCATCTAGCGGGCGGGGTGGCGGAGACGGTGGGATTCGAACCCACGGTACCCTTTTGGGGTACGCTCATTTAGCAAACGAGTCCCTTCGGCCTCTCGGGCACGTCTCCTGGACCCCCGCGTCGCGGGACGCTTCTCATATCCAAGTGGCGGGCGCTTCGCAATGTGCCGCGGACGCTGATTTCGCGGCGCGGGGCGCGGATCGCGGAACCGGGTCCAACGGGCGGCGTCCCCGGCCGCCGGGCGGAGGTTGTCGAACCGCGCGCCGTGGCCGATGCTCCCGCCACAAGGACCGGGACGGCGATGCGCCGCGCGGCGGGAGCGGGGAACGACGATGCGTAGAGGATGGCTGCTGTTTCTGGTCGGCTGGGCGCTGATCCTGGGCGGGGCGGCGCTGGCGAGCGCGATCCAGACGACCGGCGGGATCAGGGTTCACGACATCCGTTTCCCGAGAACGGGCGGGGTGATGATGAGCGGCCTGCTCTATGT
>JBIKTU010000411.1:0-2832 GCA_044347965.1 Caulobacter sp. | reverse complement strand
GGCTATGAGCGATCCGACGCCGGGGCCCTGCTGCTGGTCTATTTCTTCAGCGCGCTTCTGGCGGCTCCCCTCTGGTCCTGGCTGGCCAACCGCATGAGCAAGCACAAGGCGCTGATGATCGCCTGTATTGCCTACGCCGCGGCGCAGGGCGGGGTGTTGTTCGTGCCGGACGGCCTTGGCTGGGGCATCGCGATGATGGCGCTGGCCGGCATACCCTTCACCGCCGGGTCGATCCTGCTGCGGGCGATGATGGCCGACATCGCCGATCAGGAACGCCTCGAGAGCGGCGTTGATCGCAGCGGTCTCCTCTTCGGCCTGCTCAGCGGCACGGTGAAGATCGGTTCGGCCACCGCCGTCGCCGGAGCCGGCATCCTGCTGACGACGGCCGGCTTCGATGCCAAGCTCGGTCCGCAGAACGACGCCGACGCCCTGATGGTGCTGCAGGTCACCTTCGCCTTGATTCCGGCGGCGTTCGGCCTGCTCGGGGCCTGGATCATCGCCGGCCACAAGCTTGACGCCGAGGCGCACGCCGACATTCGCCTGCGTCTCGCCGCGCGCGATCTCGAGCACGAACCGCAATCCCCGGCCCAGGAGGCCACACGCCTGTGACCCGTTCCAACACCCTGCAGATCGAACCGCTCAGCCCGGCCATCGGCGCCCTGCTCAAGGGCGTCAACATGGCCGAGCGGGCGTCCGACGACCTGATCGCCGACATCCGCCAGGCCCTGCTGGACCATCAGGTGATCTTCTTCGAGGGCCAGGATTTCACCCCGACCCAGCAGCGCGACTTCGCGATGCGCTTCGGCGACCTGCACGTCCATCCGCTCTACGACCGAAACGACGCCCATCCCGAGATCATGATCATCGACAACCACGTCGATAATCCCACCGACAACAACTTCTGGCACACCGACGTCACCTTCATCGACACCCCGCCGATGGGCTCGATCCTCGCCGCGCGCCAGCTGCCGCCGGTCGGGGGCGACACGATGTGGGCCTCGACGACCGCCGCCTACAGGGCGCTGTCGGAGCCGATGAAGCGCTTCCTTGAAGGGCTGGAGGCCGTCCACGACTTCGCCTACGCCTTCACCGCCGAGGGGCTGGCCGGCTCGCAGGCGGGCCGCGAGAAGTACGACAAGGCCGTGGCCGCCAACCCGCCGGTGACCCATCCGGTGATCCGCACCCACCCGGAGACGGGCGAGCCCTGCATCTTCGTCAACTCGGTCTTCACCCGCCGGATCAAGGGCCTGCGCCGCGAGGAGAGCAAGGCGCTGATGGCCTTTCTCAACGCCCATGTGCAGCAGCCGGAGTTCGTCGTCCGCTGGCGCTGGCGCCCCGGCGACGTCGCCTTCTGGGACAACCGCTGCACCCAGCACCGCGCCGTGGACGACTTCCTGCCGCACCGGCGGATCATGCATCGCGCGACGGTGCTGGGCGACAAGCCGGTGTTCAAGGCGGGATAGGGGCTGCAACCGGCCAATCCTCCCCGCATCGCGGGGAGGATTGGCCTATTGGCTACACACCGCCACACAGCGTTCAGCCAGCAGGGCGCCGGCGTCGAGGAGGGGGATGCTCAGCGCCTCCGGGTCGAGGACCAGCGGGACTTCGGTGCAGCCGGCGATCAGCGCCTCGGCGTCCATGCCGGCGGCCAGTCCGGCCATGCCGTCCCGCACATCCTGGCCCAGGTCGCCCGCCTTGATGCGGTAGACCAGCTCCATGAAGCGCGCCTGCTGCGCCGCGTCCGGAACGACCGGCTCGAGCCCCAGCCCGGTCAGACGCGCGCTGTAGAGCGCCACGGCCGTCGGCGTGCCGAGCACCCCGACCCGCCGCGCGCCGGCGTCGCGAGCCGCCTCGCAGGCGAGATCGATCATGTCGATCAGCGGCAGTCCCGACGCCTGGCGGATGATGTCGGCATAGGCGTGGGCGGTGTTGCAGGCGATGGCCAGCACATCGGCCCCGGCGCCGGCCAGCCCGGCGGCCATCGCGCCCAGCACCGGCCCGGCCGCCGCGCTGTCGGTGTTGCGGTCGGGAATGCGCGGGTTGATGTCGACCAGCACCCGGATGTGGTCCTGGTCCCGCGTCGCGGGCGTGGCCGCCTGTAGCCGGGCGAGGAACTCCAGCGTCGCCGCCGGTCCCATGCCGCCGAGCACGCCGAGGGTCTTCACAGCATCGCGCCCAGCTCGCCCTGGTAGCCGAACAGGCCCTGGGCGCCGCCGGTGTGCAGGAAGACCACCGTCTGCCCCTCGAACGCCCCCTGCCGGGCCAGGGCGATCAGGCCCTTCATCGCCTTGCCGGTATAGACCGGGTCGAGCAGCAGGCCCTCGGTGCGGGCGGCCAGGGCCAGGGCGTCGGCCACGCCCTGGTCGATCAGGCCATAGCCCGCGCCGACATAGTCGCAGTCGGCGACCACCATGTCGCGGCTGACCCGCTCGCGGTGTCCCAGCAGGGCGGCGGTCTCGACCGCCAGGTTGAAGACGTTCTCTTCCTGCTTCTGCTTCGGCGCCCGCACGCCGATGCCCAGCACCGGGATATCGGCCCCGCTGACCGCCAGACCGGCGACGAGCCCGGCGTGGGTGCCGGCGCTGCCCGTGGCGGTGACGATGCGGTCGATGACCAGACCCTCGTCATTGGCCTGGGCCGCCAGCTCCAGAGCGCAGTCGACATAGCCCAGCGCCCCGACCGCGTTGGAGCCGCCGCCGGGGATCACGTAGGGCGTCCCGCCGGCCGCGCGGACTTCCTCGGCGTCCAGCGCCATCTCCGCGTTCATGTCCGAGCCGGCCTCCACGGTGCGGATGCGGGCGCCCAGCAGGCGGTCGAGCAGCACGTTGCCGG
>JBIKTU010000412.1:0-2832 GCA_044347965.1 Caulobacter sp. | reverse complement strand
GCAGGTCGGCCGGCAGCAGCAGCACGACCGCATCGGCCCGCGCCAGACCCACGGCCAGCGGCTCGCGCATCGGCCCGGCCGGGAACACAGCCCCGTCGCCGAACGGCCATTCGTTGTTCCGCGTCTCGCCATCGACCACGACCAGCGACAGCGCCTTCTTCAGCGCCGGGTTCTGGTGGCCGTCGTCCATGACCACGGCGCCGGCGCCGGCGGCCTTTGCGGCGCTCGCCCCGGCGGGTCGGTCGGCGCTGATCCAGATCGGATAGTCGTGGGCCAGCATCAGCGGCTCGTCGCCGACATCGGCGGCGGTGTGCGTGGCGGGGTCGACGCGGTGCACGCCTTTCAGCGCGCCGCCGTAGCCACGCGACAGGCCATGGGCCGCCAAACCTTGCGCCGTGAGCAGCCGCAGCAGTTCCCGCACGATCGGCGTCTTGCCCGTGCCGCCGGCCGTCAGATTGCCGACGCAGATCACCGGCAGGCCGACGTCCGCCGGGACCGCCTTCGCGATGCGGTTGGCCGTCACCGCCGCCCAGATCCAGGACAGCGGCGTCAACAGCATCCGGCGCACCTGCCCCGGCGCCTTGTCGCGGACGTACCACCAGCGGGGGGTCGAGAGCTTCATGACAGCAGAGGCTCCAGCGCGGCCCAGGCCTCGTCCAGCGCCGCCGAGCGGGACCGGGCGAAGGCGCGGGCCGTGGCGCCCGTGCGCCTGGCCCGGGGCGGGTCGGACAGCAGGCCGTGAACGAGGCGGGTCAGGTCTTCCGGCCGGTCGGCCAGCAAGGCCGCCTGCTCGGCCAGCATCTCGCCGTAGACGTCGGTGAAGTTGAACGCGAAGGGCCCGGTCAGCGGCGGCGCCCCCAGCCGCGCCGGCTCCAGCGGGTTATGGCCGCCGATGCCGTCCAGGAAACTGCCGCCCATGACCGCGACGTCGGCCAGCCGGAACCACAGGCCCATCTCCCCCAGGGTGTCGGCGACATAGCCGCCGGTCTCGGCGGTGATCGGCTCGCCGGCGGCGCGCTGCGCCACGACGCGGCCGTGGCCGCGCAGCAGCGCCGTCACCTCGGCGCCGCGCTCCGGGTGGCGGGGCGCGAGGATCAGCAGCGGCGCCGGCGTCAGGGGCGGCATCGCCTCGAAGGCTACCGCGATCAGCGCCTCCTCGCCGGGGTGGGTGCTGGCGGCCAGCACCACCGGGCGGTCGCCGATCTCGCCCCGCAGCCGCGCCAGTTCGGCCTCGTCGCAGGCCAGCGGCTCGCCGACATACTTCAGGTTCACCAGCGGCCCGCCGACCCCGTAAGGCTGGAGCCGCGCCTGGGTCGCGCGATCCTGCGGCAGGATCAGGTCGAAGGCCCGCAGCACCAGGGTCGCCATGCCCCGCGCCCGCCTCCAGCCCCTGGCGGTCTTCTCCGTGACCCGCGCCGACATCAGGACCAGCCTCGCGCCCCGCGCCTTCGCGCCGAGGATCAGGTTGGGCCAGAACTCGCTCTCGACGAAGATCGCCACATCGGGTCGCCAGTGGTCGAGGAAGCGGCGCGATGCGCCTGGCGTATCGAGCGGCGCGTACTGGTGGATCGAGCCGGTCGGCAACCGTTGCGCCAGCAGGCTGGCCGAGGTCACCGTGCCGGAGGTGACCAGCACCGTCGTACGCGGCTTCTGCTCACGCAGCCGCTCGATCAGCGGCAGAACCGACAGGCTCTCGCCGACGCTGACGGCGTGGATCCAGACCAGAGGCCCCTGCGGCCGGGCTGCCGAGGCATGACCCAGCCGCTCGCGCAGGCGAACGCCGTCCTCCTTGCCGCGTTTCGCCCGCCCCTTGAGAATCGCCGGCGTGAACGGCTCCAGCAGCGCGACGCCCAGCCGGTAGAGGATCAGGGACAGGGGCGGTCCGTTGGCCAAGCGCTCAGACCACGTCGGCGGGGGCGAGGCGGCAGGCGTGTCCGCCCTCCCCGGTCTCGACCTGGAGGGTCGGGTGGCCGATCCGGAAGGTCCTGGCCAGCCCCTCGGCGGTCTCGCGCAGGAAGGCGTCGCCCTCGGCGTTGTCGGGGCGGGTCAGGTGCGCGGTCAGGGCCGTCTCGGTGGTGCTCATCGCCCAGATGTGCAGGTCATGGACCTCGGTGACGCCGGGCCGGGCCGCCAGCCAGGCCTTCACCGCCGCCGTGTCCACCCCGCGCGGCGCGGCGTCCAGCGCCATGTCCAGCGAGTCGCGCAGCAGGCCCCAGGTGCCCATGACGATGACCAGCGCGATGACCAGGCTGATCGCCGGGTCGATCCACAGCCAGCCGGTCAACCAGATCACCAGGGCGGCGGCCACGACCCCCAGCGACACCGCCGCGTCGGCGGCCATGTGCAGGAAGGCGCCCCGGACGTTCAGGTCGCCATGCCCCTTCATGAACATCAGGGCCGTGGCGGTGTTGATGACCACGCCGATGGCGGCGACGACCATCACCGGGCCGGGCTCGATCGGATCGGGCGAGCCGAAGCGGCGGACCGCCTCCCAGACGATGGCGCCGACGGCCAGCAGCAGCAGGCCGGCGTTGGCCAGCGAGGCCAGGATCGTGCCCTTCCGGTAGCCGTAGGTCCGCCGCAGGGTGGGGGCCTTCTTGGCCATCTCCGACGCCGCCCAGGCCAGCAGCAGACTGAGCACGTCGGACAGGTTGTGTCCGGCGTCGGCCAGCAGCGCCAGGGAGCCTGTCCACAGGCCGGCGGCCGCCTCGACGGCCACGAAGGCGATGTTCAGTCCGGCGCCGAGGGCGAAGGCGCGACCGAAGTCGACCGGCGCATGGCTGTGGCCGCCCTGCCCATGACTGTGACCATGACCATGACCATGACCATGCG
>JBIKTU010000413.1:0-2832 GCA_044347965.1 Caulobacter sp. | reverse complement strand
TCCTGGCCGCGCAGGCGCGGGGATTCGTCAGCCGGAGCCTCCGATGTCAGGGGAACGGCCTGCGGCTCGATCACGGCCAGCGGGTCGCGCGGCGCTTCGGCGGCGGCGCGCTCCTGGCGTTCGCGGCGTTCGTCGCGCTCACGCCAGCGGTCGCGACGACCGCCTTCGGGCCGCTCCTCACGCGGGCGATCATCCCGCGGACGATCATCACGGGGCCGCTCGTCGCGGGGGCGCTCATCACGGGGCCGCTCGTCACGAGGACGATCATCCCTGGGACGGTCGTCGCGGGGACGGTCATCACGGTCACGACGGTTGTCGAAACGGTCGCGGCGGCCGTCCTGGCGCTGGCCGTCGCGGGCCTCGCGCTGCCCGTCGGCATGGTCGCCGCCTTCGGCCGATTCCGGCGCTTCGGGCTGCTCGGGGGCCTCCTCGGGCTCGGCTTCGAAGTCGATGTCGAAGCCGGAGGCGAACTGCTCACGGCCGACGATGTCCGACACCGGACGGTGCGGCTGCATGGCCCGCAGGGTGCGGAAGTAGTGCTCGGCGTGTTGCAGGTAGTTCTCGGCCAGCACGCGGTCGCCGCCCGACGAGGCGTCGCGCGCGAGCTGCTGGTACTTTTCGAAGACGCCCTGGGCCGCGCCGCGGACCTTCACGCCTTCGGGACCGTTGGAGTCGAACGCCCGGTTGGCGTTCTGCTGTTGGGGCTTGTTGCCGCCGCCGCCGCCGCGATTGCGGCCGCGCTGACGCTTCATACCCTTGAAATCTCTCATGTTTACCTTTGACCTGCACTGCGGCAGGCCCGGTTGCGGGCCTTGCCGGCTGGTTCTGGAGACCTGTTCGGGCGCAAGGGCCCGGTTTGCTGTTCAAGAAAGACGCTGTTTCCTAAGGTTCCCGCCCGGCTCTCCAGCGCTGCGATCCGGCCAAAAGGCCCCGCGCGTCCGTCGTCGAGACTTTCGATCTTCGGCGATCTGGGAGGGAACGAGTCGAGATGTAACCCCTCGGCCCTACGTTTCCAAGGGGTTTTTCGCGCCCGCCACAACCCGGTCCCGCAGGGCCAGATCCTTGATCGTCCGAACCTGGGCGGCGCCGGCCGCGCGGAACAGGGCCTCGACGTCGGCCGCCTGGGTGTGCCCGATCTCCACGGCGAACATGCCGCCGGGCTTGAGGACCCTCAGGATCTCGGAAGCCAGCAGGCGGTAGGGATCGAGCCCGTCCGGGCCGCCGTCGAGGGCGATGCGTGGCTCGTGGTCCTTGACCTCCGGGTCGAGGGTCTCGATCTCGTCGGTGGCGATATAGGGCGGGTTGGACACAACCAGATCGAAGCCGGCGTCGCCCAGGCCCGCGGTCCAGTCGCCGCGCAGCAGCGCCACCCGGTTGTCGAGGTCCAGGTTGGCGGCGTTCTCGCGCGCCACGGCCAGCGCCTCCTCCGAGATGTCGACGCCCAGGCCCCTGGCGGCCGGCCGCTCCGCCAGGATGGCCAGCAGGATGGCCCCCGAACCGACGCCCAGGTCGAGCACGTTGAAGCTCATCCGCTCGGGGAAGGCCTTCAGGGCCTCGTCGACGATCACCTCGGTGTCCGGCCGCGGCGTCAGGACGTGCGGCGTGACGTTGAGCATGATCTTCCAGAAGCCCTTGCGGCCCAGGATGTGGCTGACCGGCTCGCGGCGCAGGCGACGCTCGATGTAGCCGTCGAAGGTGGTCATCTGCTCGCCGGTCAGCAGGCGGTGCGGGTCGGTGATGATGTCCACCCGCGTGACGCCGGCCGCTGCCTCCAGCATGAGGCGCGCGTCGATCACCGGCTGGTCGATGCCGCCGGTCTCCAGCCGCTCGCGGCCGGCCTTCCAGGTCTTCACCAGCGTGGTCATGGAAGAAGCTCCAGCGCGTCGCCTTCGGCCACCCGGCCGGCGGCGGCGGTGTGCACATAGAGGCCGCACAGGGTATGGCCATAGGTGTCGAACAGCGCCTTGACGACATCGATGTCGCGCTCGGCGGTGACCGGATCGACGTGCGTCGCCGCGCAGCGGACGATCGGCTTGAACACCGTGGTCGTCGCGCCGCCGACCTTCAGCGTCCGGCCGGTCCACTGGTTCTCGATCCAGGGCTCCCACCCGTCGACATAGATGTTGCCGCGAAAGCGCAGCGGGTCGAGCGGCTTGCCGATCCGCTGCTCCAGGTCGCGAACGCTGGCGAGGTTGATGATCGAGACATGGCCCAGGGGGTGGTCCATGAACCGCCAGGTCCCCGGCGCGGCGATCACCTTCAGCGGCGCGTCGACCTCGTCGCCGAGCAGGCGCGTCAGCCAGTCGGCGAGCGCCGCGCGGCCCGCGGCATCGCCCAGCGGCGCGGCGAGATCGGGCATGCCCTCGGCCCTGGCGCTGAACACCCCGGTGGCCTCGTCGTAGGCGGTGCGGGCCTTGGCGACCCGGGCGATCCGCGCCAGGACGGCGAACTGCATCTTTGACACCCAGGCCGGGCTGGCGGCGTCGAACCCGCTGGGCCCGACCTCGACGGCGAAGAGCCGGTCGCAGGGGAAACTCTCGCCCACGGCCAGATCGGCCGCGTCGAGACGCTCGGGCGTGAAGCCCTTCACGGGGTGGCGATAGAGGGCGGAGACGGTGGCGGCCATGGTCCGTCACTGCCTCAGGCAGGGGATCGCGGCAAGCCCCGGGGCGCTGCTATCCGACCTGCTCCGAGCGCAGGACGAAAAGCCCGGTTCAGTTGAACTCGTCTTCCAGCGCCGCGAGGCGCGCGGCCTGGTCCTCGGCGATCAGCGGCTTGATCACGTCGTCCAGCGCCTCGCCCTCCATGATCTTGGCCAGGTTGTAGAGGGTC
>JBIKTU010000409.1:0-2834 GCA_044347965.1 Caulobacter sp. | reverse complement strand
CCCAGGCCATCAAGACGTGGCGGACGCGCTCGACCGCTGACCTGTCACTGCCGATGTTCCTGCTGATGACCTTCGGGGTCGCGCTGTGGATGGTCTACGGGCTGATCCTCGGCGACTGGCCGCTGATTATCGGCAACGGCCTGACACTGCTGCTCTCGGGCTCGATCCTTTACTGCAAGCTGCGCTACGGCTGAGGGCGCCCAGCGCCACGCCCCGCCGCTCCGACGGGCCGCTCGTCCGCCAGCGCGGTCAGGGGGCTTGATCAGCAGGGCCTTCCCGCGCTCCTGTGCCCGCCTGTGGTCATGGCGGATGTTGGGGGTGTCGCCCGATGGGAAAAGCAGGATGTCTCTGTGGTCACGTTCGCTTCACGGCGGTCGGCCCCGCGCTGAAGCCGCACACCTGTTCATGCAGGATGTGCCAGCGGCACAGCGGCGCCCTGACGGTCAGCTGGGTCGAGTTTCCGAGCGAGGCGGTGACCTGGACCGGCGAAGGCGGCCGCCCGGCGACCTTCCGGTCATCGGACTACTCCAGCCGGGCCTTCTGCCCGCGATGCGGCAGCACCCTTGGCGCCATCGACGACCTACCCGTCGTGGCGCTTGTCCTTGGCGTCTTTGACAAACCGAACGCAAAGGCGCTGGCGCCGACCGCCCATTCCTTCCGCTCGGCGCGGCCGCGCTGGTGGCATGTCGAGGTGGACGCGGGGGAGTCTCTGTAGGGCGCAGGCGGACAGGGTGGCGGCAGGTTTCGGGAAGCCGGGAAGGAACCGTTTCCCCGTCCTGAAATCAGTCGGTGCGCCCGTTTCGGGAGTCGTCGCGGGCATTGTCGGCGACGCCGTCGCTGGCCTGGCGCAGGGCATAGGCGGCGTGCACCAGATAGGTCTGGCCGCCGCCCGTCGCCGCGCGCTGGTAGCGGTTGAAGAGCGCGTTGATGTCGCGGGTCAGGGCCTCGACGTCGCCCGGTCGCAGGTCAAGCACGCGCCAGAACTCCCGGGCGCGCGGCGGATCGCCTCTTGGCCGGATGATGCGAGCCAAGGGCGAGCCGTTTCTGGCCGCGGTGAACAACATGCCGCCTTCGCTTCGGGCGAACTCCAACTCGAGCCCGGCGCGCACTTCGCGGATCAGTTCGTCGCCGAAGCCTCTGGGGGCCGCCTCGGCGGGGACGAAGAAGCTGTCGCCGGCGGCGCGGTAGAGCTTGATCGGCCGGCCGGCGCGGGCCTTGGTCTCGACGACCCTGAGCAGGCCCAGCCGCTCCAGCCGCTGCACGTAGTAGTGGGCCCGGCGCGGGTCCATGTCCCAGGCCGTCGCGGCCTGGGCGACGCTGGCCGGGCGGCGGACGAACCACAGCAGCAGCCTGCGCAGGCGCGGATCGGTGAAGACGGCGGCGGTGCGCGCGTTCTCCACCATCATCCTATTCAGCTTTGCGGGTTTCATGTGGAGTAGATGCGCGCCTATCGTCCGGGACACAAGGCGCGGGGGCGCAATGACGACCAGGGTCGGGACATGGATCTGAGCGTTCGCAGCGCCTTCGTTGGACTCGCCGTCGTCGGCCTCCAGGCCCTGGCCCCGGGCGTGCGGGCGGAGCCAGCGTCCGAGGCGGCGCTCGGCGCCTGCTTCGAGGCCCAGGCCAGGGCCGCGCCGTTCTCGGGCGTTGTCCTGGCGACGCAGGGCGATAGCCGGTTCTACAGGACCGCCGGCAATGTGTCGGGGGCGACGCCGCCCACGGCCGACACCCCGTACCGCCTGGCCTCGGTGGGCAAGCTGTTCACCCAGGTCGCCATCGGCCAGCTCATCGACCAGCGCAAGGTCGACCTCCAGGCGCCCGTGGGGACCTACGTGCCGGACCTGCCGCCGGAGATCGCGGCGGTGACCATCGACCAGCTTCTGCATCACCGGTCCGGCGTCGCGCGGAATGTGATGTTCGATCCCGCTAGCCTGGACGTCATGCTGCAGGCCAGGTCGGCGCGCGATCTGCTGCCGCTGGTGGTCAGTCAGCCGCCGGCGTTTCCGCCGGGCTCGAAGACCGAATACTCCAACGGCGGCTACTTTCTGCTGGGCGTGGTGATCGAGCAGGTCAGCGGCCTCACCTATGAAGCCTATCTGCGGGAAAAGATCTTCGGCCCCCTCGGCATGACCCGTTCCGCCGTCGCGGCGGGTCCGGGCACGGCCCCGCGCCTGTCGCGGATGTCAGGCCCCGGCGAGCCGCCGCGCGAAACGCCCGCGCCCTTTACCGCCCTGCCGGACGTTCCCGGCACCCCGGCTGGCGGTTCGGTCAGCACGGCGGCCGACATGGCCCGCCTGGCCCGCGCGCTCATGGGCGACGCGCTGCTGTCGCAAGCGGCGAGGCAGGCGCTCTATCCGCCAAAGTCCGACGTTTGGCGCCTCGGCCAGGGCGGCGGCGCGCCTGGAGAGAACACCTGGTTCATGGTCTATCCGGTCGCCGGCGCGGCCGTCGTGGTGCTGACCAATCAGGACCCGCCGGGCGGCGAGCTGATGGGCGAGACAATGGGGACCCTGCTCGCCACGGGCGTCTGCCGTCCGCTGTCGGCGGCCGACCGCCCCTCACCGATGCGGATCATGCGGGGCCCGCCACCGCCGGGCGGGTCGCCACATCATCCATGAGGTGCGTCGCCGCCGGATCGTGACCGGGCGGGGACACGTACCGGCTGCGCCGGAACATGTCCCCTCACAGCCTACTCGTTAACCCGCTTCCCCTCGCCCGCGCCGCGGGCCAGCTTCACGAACTCCGCCCGAAGGCCGAACGCGTCCGTTCCCCGGGCGCCCTGGGCCAGGTCGATGACCTGGGGCCAGCCGAAGTCGGCGGAGATCCAGGGATCG
>JBIKTU010000407.1:0-2841 GCA_044347965.1 Caulobacter sp. | reverse complement strand
GCCGTTGTCGCCGACCACCGCCACGCGGTCGCCGACCGCCTCCAGCGACACCAGGGCGTCGCCGTTCAGCACCTGCTTGCCGGCCCGGCGGAAGGCGAGCGCCTCGTCCTCGGGCAGAATGAAGCCGTAGCCAGCCTTGCTGGCCAGGAACCGCTTGCGACCCGGCCTGTGCGGGAAGACGTCGATCAGCTTCACCTTGTCGTCGATATCGACCATCAGCCGAAGCGGCTCGCCGTGCCCGCGGGCGCTGGGAAGCTTGCTGCAGTCGACCGTGAAAAACCGGCCATCGGACGCGAAGATAAGCAGCTTGTCCGTTGTTTCCGCTGGCACAATGAAGCCCAGCCTGTCACCCTCCTTGAACTTCAGTTCGGACGGATCCTCGACCTTGCCCTTGGCGGCGCGGATCCAGCCCTTCTCCGACAGGATGACGGTGATCGCCTCCCGGACCACGAAGGCCTCGACCGAGACGTCAGCCGAGACGGCGGGAGCGTCGGCGAAGTCGCTGCGGCGTTTGCCGACCGAGGTCGCCTGGCCCAGCACCTTCTGGACGTCCTTGAGCCCCTGCCCGACCAGCTTCCACTGCATGGCGTCCGACGCCAGCATGGCCTGGATGCCGTCGCGCTCCTCGGCCAGCTCGGCGTGCTCGCGGCGCAGCTCCATCTCCTCCAGCCTGGCCAGCTGGCGCAGGCGGGTGTTGAGGATGGCGTCGGCCTGCAGGTCGCTCAGCGAGAAGGCCGCGATCAGCTTCTGTTTCGGCTCGTCCTCGTAGCGGACGATGCGAATGACCTCGTCGAGGTTCAGATAGGCGACCAGAAGGCCGTCAAGGATGTGGAGCCGGGCCTCGATCTTGCCCAGCCGGAACCGCGCCCGGCGGATCAGCACCTCGCGGCGGTGGGCCAGGAAATGCTGCAGGCAGCTCTTGAGCCCCATCACGCCCGGCGTGCCGCGCGCGTCCAGCACGTTCATGTTGACCGAGAAGCGCACCTCCAGGTCGGAGAGCCGGAAGAGGCTCTCCATCAGCATCTCGGGCTCGACCGTGCGGCTCCTGGGCTCCAGCACCAGCCGCACGTCCTCGGCGCTCTCGTCGCGCACGTCGCCCAGCAGCGGCGCCTTCTTGGTCTCGATCAGCTCGGCCAGCTGCTCGACCAGGTCGGACTTCTTCACCTGGTAGGGAATCTCGGTGACGACGATCTGCCAGCCGCCGCGCGACTGCTCCTCCTTGAACCAGCGCGAGCGGGTGCGGACCCCGCCACGGCCCGTCTCGTAGGTCTCCAGCATCGAGGCCTGCGACTCGACGATGACGCCGCCCGTCGGGAAGTCGGGCCCCTTCACATGCTCCATCAGGTCGGCCGTCGTGGCGTTCGGCGTCTTCAAGAGCAGCAGGCAGGCGTCGATCAGCTCGCCGGCGTTGTGCGGCGGGATCGAGGTGGCCATGCCCACGGCGATGCCGCTGGAGCCGTTGGCCAGCAGGTTGGGGAAGCCGGCGGGCAGCACGACCGGCTCTTCGTCCTGGCCGTCGTAGGTGGGGCGGAAGTCGACCGCGTCCTCGTCGATGCCGTCCAGCAGCAGCATCGCCGCCGCCGTCATCTTGCATTCGGTGTAGCGCATGGCGGCGGGGTTATCGCCGTCGATATTGCCGAAGTTCCCCTGCCCCTCGATGAGCATGTAGCGCTGGGAAAAGTCCTGGGCGAGGCGGACCAGGGCGTCATAGATCGACTGGTCGCCGTGCGGGTGGAAATTGCCCATCACCTCCCCGACCACCTTGGCGCACTTGCGCGCCGCGGCCTCGGGGTTCAGCCGCATGTTGCTCATGGCGTACATCAGCCGCCGGTGAACGGGCTTGAGCCCGTCCCGCACATCGGGCAGCGCCCGCGAGCTGATCGTCGACAGGGCGTAGGCGAGATAGCGCCGCGACAGGGCCTCGGTGAGCGGCTCGTCCAGAATGCGGTCGCCGTCACCCGGCGGAGGGGTTTGCAGGGTCATGCTCGAATCGGGAGTGGTGGTTCGGGTCTTGTTCTAGCAGTTGGGGACTGCTTTTGGTGTCCCTTGCGGACACCATTAGCTGTCCCCGATCATCGCATCGTGGCCAAGGGTCGGGGACAGGAAATCATGTCCCCGATGGGGACACGATATCCAGTCCCCAGCCAGCGCCTACAGCCGCCCCGCGTCGGACAGCTTGTCCAGCAGCCAGACCCGGGCCGGCGGCAGGGGGCGGTTCAGCGGGCCGAACACGAACTGCTCCAGGAAGTGGCCGGTCAGGTCGAAGCCGGCGCGGATGTCGCCCTCGCGCAGGCCGCCCTGGGACGACAGCAGAAACCCCGGCAGCGGCAGCAGGCGGTCAGCCCAGGGTTCGCCCGCCGCGCGGCTGACCGCCCGGCCGGTGCGCGGGCTGACCCAGACCAGGTCGTCGACCACGCCGGTCGAGGCGCACTTCGTCAGGTCCAGCCCGAAGCCCAGTTCCTCCAGCAGTCCGGCCTCGAAGCGCACGAAGACCGCCGGCCAGATGTCGGTCAGGGCGAAGGCGGCGCTCAGGGCCTCGAAGGCCAGAAAGGCGCCGGGATGCGGCTCGCGCTCAGGCAGGGCCCCGGCGGCCACGGCGGCGGCGGCGGCCAGGCCGCTGAGCGCCAGCGGATCATCGAACAGGGCCGAGGGCCCCTCGCCCACCGGCTCGAGCAGCGCCGCGCCCAGCTGGCCCTCCACCCGCGCCCGATAGGCGGCCCGAACCCGCGCCCCGGCCTGCAGGAAGGGCTTCATCCGCCGCGACGCCCCGCCGGCCACATGGGCGGCGAAGCGGCCATGGCGCTCGGTCAGCAGGTCGACGATGGCGCCGGTCTCCCCATG
>JBIKTU010000406.1:0-2852 GCA_044347965.1 Caulobacter sp. | reverse complement strand
TCCGCGCCGCGGGCTACGCGGCCTGGAACGCCGACGGCCGTCCGGAGCTGGCCGCGTGACCTACAGCGTCAAGGAAATCTTCCTGACCCTGCAAGGCGAGGGCGGCCAGGCGGGCAGAGCGGCGGTGTTCTGCCGCTTCGCCGGCTGCAACCTCTGGAGCGGGCGGGAGCAGGACCGGGCGACCGCGGTCTGCACCTTCTGCGACACCGACTTCGTCGGCGTCGACGGGGAGGGGGGCGGCAAGTTCACCACCCCCGAGGCCCTGGCGGCGGCGGTCGACGCCGCCTGGACCGGACCGCAGTCCGACAAACTGGTCGTCTGCACGGGCGGCGAGCCGCTGCTGCAGCTCGACCCGCCGCTGATCGAGGCCTTGCATGTCCGCGGCTTCATGATCGCCGTGGAGACCAACGGCACCCTGGCGGCGCCGGAAGGTATCGACTGGATCTGCGTCAGTCCCAAGGCCCAGTCGAACATCGTCCAGACCCGGGGGCAGGAGCTCAAGCTCGTCTATCCCCAGCCGGGGGTCGATCCGGCGCGTTTCGAGGGGCTGGATTTCGAACGCTTCTTTCTCCAGCCGATGGACTCCGCCGACCAGCAGGCGAACACGGCCGCGGCGGTCGCCTATTGCCTTTCACACCCCCGTTGGCGTTTAAGCGTCCAGACGCACAAGTATCTGGGTCTGCCCTGATGGATACGGACCGCTCCGGCTCGCCGGACGGTTCGAAAGCCTCCCAGGCCCTGCAAGTTCCAGAGACCATGACCGAGCCCATCTTCGAGATCACGAAGGCCGCCACCTTCGACGCCGCCCATTACATCGAGCAGGGCGCGTCCGATCATCGCTATCGCCGCCTGCACGGACATTCGTTCCGGGTTGAGGCCAGCGTGCGCGGCCCGGCCCAGCCGGCCGGCTGGGTGGTGGACCTCGACCGGCTGGACAAGGCGCTGAAGTCGGTCGCCGAGGAACTCGATCACGGCCTCCTCAACGACCGGTCCGGTCTGGAGACGCCGACGCTGGAGCGGCTGTGCCTCTACTTCGTCGAAAAGCTGCGCCCCGGGTTTCCGGGCCTGTCGCGTATCGTGGTGTCGCGCCCCACGATCAACGAAAGCTGTGCGCTGAGCCTGTGACGGCGCCGCTACTCGCGGCAGGCCTTCTTCTTGCGGTTCTTCTTCTTGCGACAGTCGACGTCCCCGTCGGGGATGGCGGCGCCGACGACCGCGCCGCCGACCTTGGCCGTGGTTCCGACGACGGCGCCGGCGACGCCGACCGCGGCGCCCCCCGCGGCGACAGCCAGGCAACCCTGGAGGCCGAGCGCCGCGGTCATCAGAACGGCCAGGGGAACAAGGCGGCGAGCGGGCATGGGCGACTCCTGTGATCCCGGGACTGGCTACCGCGCCCACGGCTCCAGGGAAAGGCGGCGATCAGAATCCCGAGCCGTTCACGGCGCGGTATCCCTCCTTGCCGGATGGCGATGACAGAAGGTCGGGTCCCCGTTCGCCAACGCCGGGCGGGACCTAGGTCCTGCCGGACGAGCCCGGCAGGAAGGCTCCGCCGCCCGTCTGGCCCCGGTGCCGCAGGAAGGCGTCGGCCAGCACGCAGGCGGTCATCGCCTCGACCACCGGCACGGCGCGAATGCCGACGCAGGGGTCATGGCGGCCCTTTGTGCGCAGTTCGAGTTCCTGTCCGTCCTCGTTGACGGTCTCGCGCGGGGTCAGGATCGATGAGGTCGGCTTGAAGGCGACCCGCGCCACGACCGGCTGGCCCGTGGACAGGCCGCCCAGGACTCCGCCGGCCTTGTTGGACTGGAAGATCGGCCCGGCGTTGCCCATCCGCATCTGGTCGGCGTTCTCCTCGCCGGTCAGGGCGGCCGAGTCGAATCCGGCCCCGATCTCCACGCCCTTGGCGGCGTTGATCGACATCAGGGCGGCGGCCAGTTCGGCGTCGAGTTTCGCGTAGAGCGGCGCGCCCCAGCCGGCGGGAACGCCGGTCGCCTCGACCTCGACGACGGCCCCGGTCGAGGAGCCGGCCTTGCGGATCTTTTCCAGATGCTCTTCCCAAACGGGAACCATGTCGCCGTCCGGGCACCAGAAGGCGTTCTGGCCGACCTGGTCCCAGTCCCAGCGGTCCCGGTCGATCCTGTGCGGGCCGATCTGGACCAGCGCGGCGCGGACGGTCACGCCCGGAATGACCTTGCGCGCCACCGCGCCGGCCGCGACCCGCGCGGCGGTTTCCCGCGCCGAGGACCGGCCGCCGCCGCGATAGTCCCGAACGCCGTACTTGGCGAAATACGGCCAGTCCGCATGGCCGGGGCGGAAGGCGCGGGCGATCTCGGAATAGTCCTTGGACCGCTGGTCGACGTTCTCGATCATCAGCGAGATCGGCGTCCCGGTGGTCACCTGGCCGCCGGTGCGGTCGTCGGCGAACACGCCTGACAGGATGCGCACCGCGTCCGGCTCCTGGCGCTGAGTGACGAACTTGCCCTGGCCTGGCCGGCGCTGGTCAAGCCAGACCTGGATGTCCTCGGCGGACAGGGCCAGGCCCGGCGGGCAGCCGTCGATCACGCAGCCCAGGGCGGGCCCGTGGCTTTCGCCCCAGGTGGTGACGCGGAAAAGATGGCCGAAGCTGTTGTGAGACATGACCCGGGGCTTCTAGACCAAAGCGTCGCGGGTCACAAAGTCATGCCGCCCAGGCGGCGGCGAAGCGGCGCAGAAGCACCTTGGCCGCGCTCTCCGCCCGGTCGGGCCCGGCGGCCAGACGGACGAACAGATCGCCGCGCCGCCGGGTCGCCGTGGCGGGCAGTCCCTCGCCGGGCAGGCGGACCAGCTTGCGGTCGGCGGCCTTTCGGCTGATCCAG
>JBIKTU010000405.1:0-2854 GCA_044347965.1 Caulobacter sp. | reverse complement strand
TGCACATGTTGTCGACGGCGGCGTTCAACGCCCTGCTCAAGACGCTGGAAGAGCCGCCGCCGCACGCCAAGTTCATCTTCGCCACCACCGAGATCCGCAAGGTGCCGGTGACGATCCTGTCCCGCTGCCAGCGCTTCGACCTGCGCCGCGTCGAGCCGGACGTGCTGGTCAAGCACCTGGGCGGCATCGCCGAGAAGGAAGGCGCCCGCGTCGACGCCGAGGGCCTGGCCCTGATCGCCCGCGCCGCCGAGGGTTCGGTGCGCGACGGCCTCTCCCTGCTGGACCAGGCCATCGTCCAGGCCGACCGCGGCCAGATCGTCGGCGCGGCCGTGGTCCGCGACATGCTGGGCCTGGCCGACCGGGGCCAGACCATCGGCCTGTTCGAGGAGGTGATGAAGGGCCAGACCGGCGCGGCCATCCTCGCCTTCCGGACCCTGTGGGGCTTCGGCGCCGACCCGGCGCAGGTGATGCTCGACCTGCTCGAGCATTGCCACGGGTCGTCGGTGTCCAAGGCGCTGGGCCCGGACGCGCTGCATCTGCCGAAGGACCAGGCCTCGCGGCTGGCGGCCATCGGGGCCACGGCCTCGGCCGGCACCCTGTCGCGGCTGTGGCAGATGCTGATGAAGGCCTATGAGGAGGTGCGCCGCGCGCCCGACCCGTCGGCCGCCGTCGAGATGGCGCTGATCCGCATCTGCTACGCCGCCGACCTGCCTGGGCCGGAAGAGGCGCTGAAGGCCCTGCGCGACGGCGAACCAATCCCCGGAGGCTCCGGCGGCGGCGGCATGGCCCCGTCCGGCGGCGGCGGGACCTCGGCGACCGGCGGCGGCATGTTCTCCTCGGCCCAGCCGGTGATGGCGACGGCGAGCGCCGCGCCGGCGGTGCAGGCCACGACCGCGCTCGCCACCTTCGACGACGTGCTGCGCCTGATCCAGACAAAGCGCGACATCACCCTCTACATGGACGTCCAGCGCTTCGTGCGGCCGATCAGCTTCCGGGCCGGCGCCATCGAGTTCGAGCCCGCGCCCCGCGCCCCCGCCGACCTGACCAAGCGCCTCGCCCAGCGGCTGAAGGAATGGACCGGCCAGACCTGGCTGGTCGCCACCCAGGGCGGCGGCGGCGCCGAAAGCGCCTACGAACGCGAGAAGCGCGAGCAAAAAGAGGCCAACGAGGCCATCCTGCTGGACCCCTTCGTGAAGTCCGTCATGGACGCCTTCCCGGGGACGGAACTGCTGGGCGTCAAGCAGCTTGCGATGCCGCAGGGGGAAGCGGTTAGCGTCGATCCGGAAGAGGACGGCGAGGAGGACTGAGGTCCGCTCCGTGCGTCCTTCGACACGCGCTTCGCGCTGCTCAGGATGACGTGAGTTTTTACGTCATGGTGAGCAGCCCGCGCAGCGGGCGTGTCGAACCACGCAATGCCCATCCGCGCCGCCAGATGCGCCGAGGGCCAAGGGAGAGAGACCAATGTCCAGGGCCAACGGCCGCAAGGCGATCTTCATCACGGGCGCGGCGAGCGGCATGGGGCTGGAGACGGCCCGGCTGTTCGCGTCCAACGGCTGGTACGTCGGCGGGGTCGACGTCAACGCCGACGGCCTGCGGGCGCTGGAGCAGGAGCTCGGCTGGGACAACTGCATGATCCGCGAGCTGGACGTCACCAACCGCGACGCCTACCGCCAGACCCTGGCCGACTTCGCCGAGGCGACCGACGGCAAGCTGGACCTGCTGTTCAACAACGCCGGCATCGGCCGGGGCGGTCCGTTCGCGGACATGTCCTGGGAAGACGCCATGGCGGTGATCAACATCAACCTGGTGGCGGTGCTGAGCGGCATCCACCTGGCCATCCCGCTGCTGAAGGCGACCCCCGGCTCGCTGTGCTTCTCGACCTCGTCGAGCAGCGCCATCTTCGGCATCGCCAACATCGCCGTCTATTCGGCCACCAAGCACGCGGTGAAGGGCTTCACCGAGGCGCTGTCGGTCGAGCTGAAGGCGGCCGGCGTCCGCGTGGCCGACACCCTGCCCGGCCTGATCGACACCCCGATCCTGCCTGACGAGGCCAAGGTCAACGCCCCGACCGAGGGCATGTGGCGCCTGACGCCGCCCCGCGAAGTGGCCGAGGCAGTCTGGGGGGCCTACCACACCGACAAGATCCACTGGTATGTCCCGTCTGAACTGGAGGCCTACGACCTCGTCGTCACCCAGCACCCGGAGATGATCCGGGACCAGATGGCGCAGGCCGGCCTCTTCAACCCGCCCCAGGAATAGGTGAAGCGATGAAGGATCTCGGCGGACTGATGAAGCAGGCCCAGGCCATGCAGCAGAAGCTGGCCGAGGCCCAGGATCGCCTCAAGACGCTCGAGATCGAGGGCACGAGCGGCGGCGGCATGGTCAAGGTGACCCTGTCGGGCGCCGGCGAGCTCAAGGGCGTGGTGCTGGACGAGACCCTGCTGGCCCCCGGCGAGGGCGAGGTGATCAGCGACCTCCTCGTCGCCGCCCACGCCGACGCCAAGCGCCGCCTCGACGCCCAGCAGGCCGAGCTGATGCGCGAGGCCGCCGGCCCGCTGGCCGGGATGAACATTCCGGGGCTGAAGTTCTAGATGTGCAGAGGGGACAGGTTAAGGTGTCCCAAGGGACATCTTAACCTGTCCCCGTCCCCCGACCCCGTCCTTCCAGCTTCGTTCGCCACCCCGGTATTCGTCATCCTCGGGCTCGTCCCGAGGACCCCTGTATCGGTTCGCAGGTGCGGATGTGACCACACTCTCACGTGGAAACTGAACGAGGGGTCCTCGCCACAAGGGCGAGGATGACGATCATGGGTTGGTTGCGGCTCTTTCCCCATCGCGGAAGAACAGGAGTAAGC
>JBIKTU010000404.1:0-2859 GCA_044347965.1 Caulobacter sp. | reverse complement strand
TGAGCCGATCCCCGGTGTCGGCATCGCCGCCGAACAGGCCATGGCGCTGCGCCGGTCGGCGCCGGGCCGGGCGGCCGATGTGCTCGCGGCCGAGGGCCGTATCGTCTCAACGCTTCAAGCCCGGGGCTATGCGGACGCCCGGCCCGGCGCGCGCGAGGTGATCGTCGATCACGCCGATCGTTCGGTTCAGCCGACCTTCCGGATCGAAGCGGGCGAACTGGTGCGGATGGACGGCCTCGACCTCGGCGACGTGGGCCGGACAGAGCCGGACTGGATTCGGGGCCTCGCGCCCTGGGCCCCGGGCGATGTCTATGACCCCGATGACCTGGCCGAGCTCGAGCGGCGCCTGCTGGACACCGGGGTGTACGATTCGGTCGCGGTCTCCCTTCAGCCGCGTGAGACCGCCGACGCGGACGGTCGCAGGTCGGTGCTGGTGACGCTGGCCGACCGGGACCGGCGGACGCTTGAAGTCTCCGCCGGCTTCTCCACGAGCGAAGGCGCGGGCCTCGATGTGCGCCGCACGCGCTACAACCGCCTCGGACGGGCCGACACCACGGCCTACAGTCTTCGGCTCGCCGAGCTCGAACAACGACTTGAGGCCAGCATCAAGCTGCCGCACTGGCGACGGGCGCAGCAGACCCTGAGCCTGCTGGCGGGAGTCTACAACGAGCAGACCGATGCCTATGACTCGATGGGGGTCGGGGTCAGCGGCGATGTCACCCGCCGGTTCGGCAAGACCTCCTACATCACAGGCGGGCTGTCGCTCGACATGGCGCGCAGCGCCGAAAAGGTCAGGATCAACAACACCACCTTCCGGGGCGAGGACCGGGACGTGATCACCGCGGCCGCCCTGGCCGCCTTCGCCCTCGACAGGTCGGACGATCCGCTCGACCCCGCCCGGGGCTGGCGGCTGGAGGCCCGGATCGAGCCGACCTCCAGCTTCGGCGATTCCCGGGCCCTGTATCTCAAGGTCCAGAGCCAGGCGTCCTACTACCTGTCCCTGGATGAGGAGGCGACGACGGTCCTTGCGGCCCGGGCCAAGGTCGGCTCGATCTGGGGCGCGGTGCTGGATGAGGTAGCCTCGCCCCGCCGCTTCTATGCCGGCGGGGGCGGCTCGGTCCGCGGATACGGCTGGCAGGGCATCGGCCCGCGACTGCCGGACAACACCCCCGTTGGCGGCCTGTCCGTCGTCGAGGCCAGCTTCGAGGTGCGTCGCAAGATCACTGAACGCTGGGGCGCCGTGGTCTTCGTCGACGCCGGCGGCATCGGGGCCGATACCTTCCCGGGCGGTGACGACTTCGGCGTCGGCGCCGGGTTCGGCGTTCGTTATGACCTCGGCTTTGGGCCGGTTCGCGCTGACATCGCCTTCCCGCTGGAGAAGCGCAAGGGCGACTCCGGATTCCAGATCTACATCAGCATCGGGCAGGCGTTTTGATCGGCGCCGATGACCAGACGCCGACGCCCCCCGCGTCCGCGCCGCCCGCGATCCGGTCGCGCGGACCGCGCTTGCCCGCCACTGGCCCCGGCTGGATCATCCTGGCGTCGCTGATCGCCGTCCTGCTGGTCGGTGGAACGGCGCTGCTGCTGCGCCATGGTCTCAACACGGCGCCGGGCCTGATGTTCGTCGAGGCCCGGGCCAATGGCCTGAAACTCGGAAGCCTCGGCAAGCTTCGCATCGAGGGCCTCAGCGGCGACCTGTGGCGCAACTTCAGCGTCCGGCGTCTGACCGTGTCCGATGAGAAAGGCGTCTGGCTGGACGCCGCCGACGTGAAGATGACCTGGCGCTATCACGAACTCTTCGTGCGTCGCTTCCATGCCGACAGCCTTACCGCGCGCCAGGTGCGGGTGCTCCGGCGCCCCGAGCTTGTGCCGATAACCAATCCACGCAGGCTGCCGGTCTCGATCCGGATCGATCAGCTGCGTATTCCCGTCGAGACCTTGCCGGCCTTCAGCTACCGGCGTGGCCTGTTCCACGTGGCCGGCGAAATCGAAGTGGTCCGCCAGGGGCCGGTTACCGTCGCGCTCAGCGCCGCCAGCAGCCTGCACAGGGGCGACCGACTCATCCTCGCGATCGAGAGCGGCAAGGGACGGCCACTGAAGGTCTTCGCCGATGCGATGGAAACGGAAGGCGGCGCCCTGGCCGGATCGCTGGGCCTGCCCGCCGACAGGCCGTTCACGCTCAAGGCCAACGCCGGCGGTGCAGAGGGAGAGGGCCGGTTCCGCCTGCTGGCCACCTCCGGCGACACGCGGCCCGCCGAGGCCTCCGGGACCTGGAACGCCGACGGCGGCGTGGTCTCCGGTCGGGTCTCGCTGGCCGCCTCGACCCTGACCGCCCGCTACGCCCGGATGTTCGGCGACGAGGTGCGGTTCTCCGGGCGCGGCGGCAAGGCCAGGAGCGGCCTCTACAGCCTCGACGGCCGGGCCGAGAGCGAGGTCCTGACCATAGCGGCCAGGGGGGAAGCCGATATCGGCAAGCGCGTCACCGCCAAGGATGGTCTCGCCGTGACCCTGACCTCTCGGTCGCTGGATCGGCTGACATCCAACGCCGTGAAGGGGGCCGCCGAGACTCGGGGGCGGCTGACGGGAAACCAGGGCTCGTGGGCCTACGTCGGCGCGCTGTCGGCGACCGGCTTCAACGCGGCCGGATACAGCCTCGCCCGGGTGCAGGGGCCGGTTCAGGTGGGCGTGAAGGCCGGGGAGCTGACTGTCGAGTCGACACTGACGGGCGATGGGGGCGCGGGGCAGGGTTACGTCGCCGCCCTGCTGGGCGCCCGGCCCCAGGCGCAGATCATCGGGGCCCGGCTGAAAGACGGCCGGCTGCTGTTGCGTCGCGTCCAGGCCACGGGCGCCGGCCTCAAG
>JBIKTU010000403.1:0-2866 GCA_044347965.1 Caulobacter sp. | reverse complement strand
GGCGGTGCGCGACAGGGCGGTGTCGCCGCCGGGGGTGTCGATGACCACGAACTCGGCGTCCTGGCGGGCGCGGTCGAAGGCCTCGTGGAAGCGCTCGACCTGCTCGGCGTCCGGCGCCCGGGCCAGGGCCACGCCGTCCTCGGCCGGGTGGCGGGCCAGCGGCTGGGGCAGGACGACGCCGTTGGACGCGCTCCAGAGCTGACGATTGTTGAAGAACCGCCCGGTCGACGACTGGCGCAGGTCCAGGTCGATCACCGCGACCGAGGCGCCGCCGTGCAACAGGCCGCTGGCCAGGTGAACGGCGATGGTCGACTTGCCGGCGCCGCCCTTCTCGTTCCCGATGACGATGACGTGTGGCTGTGTGGTGGCCATGTCGTGGTCCCGCTTCAACACCGACTCAGCGCCGGGCCTTACCCAACGAGACACCCGTAGCGTCAGCCCTGCAATCGCACGGGACGATTTGTCCACAGGCGGCTTGTCACAGGGGAACGCCGCGCGATAAGCCGCGCGCCATGGTTCAGAGTCCCCTCCCCGTCGTCCGCACCGTCGCCGCCCTGCGCGCCCAGGTCTCCGCCTGGAAGCGCGAGGGCCTGCGCGTGGCCATGGTCCCGACCATGGGCGCCCTGCATGAGGGGCACCTGTCGCTGGTCCGGCTGGGCAATGAACTGGCCGACCGCACGGTGGCCTCGATCTTCGTCAACCCGACCCAGTTCGCGCCGCACGAGGACTTCGAGGCCTATCCGCGCGGTGAGGAGCACGACACCGCGCTGCTGGCCGCCGCCGGCTGCGCCCTGCTGTTCGCCCCGACCGTGGCCGAGATGTATCCCGAGGGGTTCGCCACCACGGTCAACGTCGCCACCGGAGTCTCCGAGCCGCTGGAGGGCGTCGCGCGGCCGCACTTCTTCGGCGGGGTGGCCACGGTGGTCGCCAAGCTTCTGAACCAGTGCCGGCCCGATGTCGCCGTCTTCGGCGAGAAGGACTACCAGCAGCTTCAGGTCATCAAGCGCATGGCCCGCGACCTGGACCTTGGCGTCGAGATCGTCGGCGGGCCGACCCGCCGCGAGGCCGACGGCCTGGCCCTGTCCTCGCGCAACGCCTACCTGACGCCGGAAGAGCGTGAAGCCGCCAGCGCCCTGCCCGCCGCCATGGCCGCCGCCGTCGATTGGCTGCGCGAAGGCCAGGCCGCCGACGGCATCGAGGGCCGGGTCAAGGCGATCCTGGGCGAGGCGGGCTTTGGCAAGATCGACTACGTCGAGGTCCGCGACGGCGGGACGCTGGAGCGGCTGGGTCCTGGTCCGGTGGGAGCCGGGGCGCGGGTGTTCGTCGCGGCCTGGATGGGCCGGACGCGACTGATCGATAACTGGGGGGTGTAGGCCCTGCGTGCTTCGACACGCGCCTGCGGCGCTGCTCAGCATGACGTAGGATTATAGCTTTCCCTTTACGTCATCCTGAGCAGCCGCGAAGCGGCGTGTCGAAGGACGCACAGCCCCTACCACGCCCCCAGCTCCCGCAGCTGCCGCGCCAGGTCCTGCGGCACCGCCTCACCTTCCGCCACCGCCAGGTCCGGCGGCGCGTCGGCGGCCTCGAGGTAACGCCAGCCCTGGAAGGCGCGGCGCGGCTGCGGTGCGGTCTCGATGAGGTCGGGCTTGAGGTAGATGCGGCAGGGTTGCGGCCCGCCCTCCTCTGTCATGATCTCGTCGATCGCCTGGCGGACCAGCACCTGGCCCTTGATCACCCAGTAGAGCGAGCCGCCGTCCAGCAGCTCGGCGGCCCGCTTGGGCGTCTGGCGCGTCGGCGCGACTGACCGATGCCCCTGCGCCGCCCGATGCGCCCGCCAGGCCCGCAGGTCCGCGACGCTGTCGATGCCGACACAGAGCTTGATCAGGTGGAGGGGCACACAAGCCTCACTTGCCGCGAGCCTCGAGTTCCTTGCCCTTGGCGACCCATTCCGCGCCCTTGGCCTCAAGCAGCTTGCCGCAGCGCACGCTGTTGGCCTGGGTCTCGGCGGGGCTCATCGCCGCGAGCGCATCGACCGCCGACGCCATGACATCGACGGAGGGGCTTCGGCCCTCGACCCGCCCGGCGAAATAGAAGGCGGTCAACGCACCGGCCTGCGCGACCTCCGGGTCAGCCATGCCCGACAGCTTGAGGCCCACGGCCACGCACTTGATGTCGTCCGACGTTGCGTCCCGCGCGGAGGCCGTCGCCGGCAGGGCGAGGCAGGCGGCAAGGCCAAGCGCGATGAACGAAGTCCTCATTTGCAGCATCCTTTCACGAGGGCGGCGTCAGGCCGCTTCCAGCTTCACCAGCACCACGCCTTCGCTGACCTGCCCGCCGGCCTCGGCGGAGAGCTCGGCGACGATGCCGTCGAACGGCGCGGCCAGGGCGTGTTCCATCTTCATGGCCTCCAGCACCAGCAGCGTCTGGCCCCTGGTCACCGTATCGCCGGCCTTGACCGAGACCGAGACGATCTTGCCCGGCATGGGGGAGATGACAGCGCCGTCGGAGGCTTCGCCGCCCTCGCCCATCGCAACCGGTTTGCGGGTCATGAACTCAAAGGTCGCGCCATCCTCGAAGGCGATCACGCGCTGGCCCTCGGTGAAAGTCGTCCTTCGATAAACGGAGGGTCTTGCTCGCTCGGCGTCGAACGGCTCGTCGCCACGCCAGAGCGGAATCCGGGTCTTGGACGCCGCGTTCAATCGAAAGCCCGCAGCACCGGCAAGCGACGACCAGGCCGACGTCCGCTCATTGCCGGGCGGGTCGAGATCGATGGCGCAGAAAGCCGCCTCGGAGAGCAGGATCGGGCTGGGCGGCGCCTCGCAGACGAGGTCGTCGATCCTGACTCCGATGAATCCGGTATCGATAT
>JBIKTU010000402.1:0-2874 GCA_044347965.1 Caulobacter sp. | reverse complement strand
CCAAATGGACCTGGGAGGACTTCGCCGGCTACTGCGCGGCGATCGAGCCTGACCTGTCGATCAATGTCGCGCCGCTGGTCGGCCACAGCCTGATCCGCCTGTGGGTGATGGGCGCCGACTCCCAGCAGCGGGCGGCGACCCCGGCCGAGATCTCCGCGATGCAGGACCTGCTGCGGCAGTGCCTGCGCGAGGGCGCCATCGGCCTGTCGACCAGCTTCGTCGACGTCGACGCCAACGGCCGGCCGGTGCCCAGCCGCTTCGCCCAGTTCGACGAGCTGGACGCCCTCTGCCAGGTCCTCGGCGCGGAAGGCGGCCGGATGCTGCAGGTGGTGCCGGAGTTCTACGACGCCGACATCACCATCGCCCGCATCGACCAGCTGGCAGAACTGTCGCTGAAGCACAGCATCCCGACGACCTTCTCGCCGGTGTTCGACTCCAGGGCGACGCCGAAGTCGGCGCCCCGGATCCTCGACCGGGTCGCCGAGCAGTTCGCCCGCGGCGCCCGCGTCTGGCCGCAGATGCAGACCCGGCCGATCGACATCAGCTTCTCGATGCTCAACCCGTCCCTGTTCCTCGCCCGCCTGCCGCGGTGGGTGCGTGTGCTGCGCCAGCCGCTGGAGCAGCGCCGGGCTGCGCTGGAGGACGCGGAAACCCGCCGGCTGATGATCGCCGACTGCGGCGCCGACGGCGGTGAAGCGATGTTTGGCGGCCTGATCGTGCGCGGCGGCGACAAGGCGCCGGAGGCCTGTGTCGGGCGTCGCCTGGGCGACATCGCCCGCGAGCGCGGCGAAGGCGCGGCCGAGGCGGCGATTAACATCTCCCGCGAGAACGATCTCGACGTCGCCTTCCTGGCCGCCAACGGCGGTCACCACGACACCGACCGCATCGGGCCAATGCTGGCCAATCCGCTGGTCCATATCGGGGCCAGCGACGGCGGCGCGCACCTGGCGTCATTCTCGACCTATGGCGACACCGGCTACCTGTTCAGCGAGTTCGTCCGCAAGTCCGGCGCCTTCACGCTCGAGCAGGCGGTCAAGAAGATCACCGCCGACACCGCCGACATCTGGGGCCTGAAGGACCGCGGGCGGCTCAAGCCGGGCCTGGCCGCCGACATCGTGGTGTTCGACGCCGACACCATTGACCGGCTCGAGGAACGCGCGGTGCACGACGTGCCGGGCGACGGCATGCGCTACGTCCGCTCCTCGACCGGGGTGGACGTGGTGCTGGTCAACGGCGCCGTGGCCTGGGCCGACGGGGCCTATACCGACGCGCGCTCGGGCGCGATCTGCGGCTAGCGGACAGACGGAGAGGCAATCCCATGAGCGAATCCATCCTCATCGTCGGGGCCGGCATCGCCGGCCTGTGCAGCGCCCTCGCCCTCGGCCCCACCGGCCGGCAGGTGACCCTGGTCGAACGTGACGCGCCGCCGCCGGAGGGCGACGCCGACGCCGCCTTCAAGGACTGGAAGCGGACCGGTGTCGGCCACCTGCGCCAGAGTCACGCCTTCCTCGCGCGGCTGCGGCTTCTGCTGAAGACCGACCATCCGGCGCTGCTTGACCAGCTGACCACCTTCGGCGTGCGCGAGGTCACCTTCGAGGCGATGCTGACCGAGCAGCAGCGCGGGTCCTACACCCCCGAGCCGACCGACGCCGACCTGACCCTGATCACCAGCCGGCGCACGACGCTGGAGCTGGTCATGCGGCGCTATGTCGAGACCCTGCCCAATGTGACCATCCGCTCGGGCGTCTTCATTCGCAACCTGATCACCGAGCGGGCCGACGATGGCGCGCTGACCGTGGTGGGCCTCGCGGGCGACTCGCCGGATGGGCCGGTCGAGCTGCGCGCCGATGTCGTTGTCGACGGCGCCGGCAAGGGCGGGGGTCTGATCGAGCAGCTTGTCGCTGAAGGCGCGCCGATCCGTGAAGCGAGCGAAACCGCCGGCATCCTCTACTTCACACGCCACTACCGCCTGAAGCCGGGGCGTTCCGAACCGTCGCGCACGGACAACCCGCCGCCGAACGGCGATCTGGGCTTCCTGAAGTTCGGGGTATTTCCGGCCGACAACGGCTGCTTCTCGATCACCGTCTGCACGCCGGAGATCGAGTACGAGATGCGCAAGGCGATCGTGAACCCGGAGACCTTCCAGGCCATGACACAGATGCTGCCCGGCCTGCGCCCCTGGACCGATCCGGAGCTGTCCGAGCCGACGACGAAGGTCTTCGGCATGGGCGACCTGCACATGCGCTGGCGCGACATGGCCTCCGACGGCAAGCCGGCCGTGCGCGGCTATTTCGCCATCGGCGACAACCTGATCCGCACCAACCCGCTCTATGGCCGGGGCTGCTCCTTCGCGGCGGTGGCGGCCTATTGCCTGCGCGATGTGCTCGCCGGGACGCCGGATCCCGACCAGCGGGCGGTGGACTACCAAGAGGCGGTCCAGAGGGAGCTGCGTCCCTTCTACGACCTGATGCAGCGCCAGGACCGCACCGCGATCCGCCGCGCCCGGGCCGCCCTGACGCCAGACTACCGGCCTTCGCTGAAGGCGCGGCTGGCCAAGAGCTTCGTCGAGGACGCCATAACCATCGCCATTCGCCGCGACACCCGGCTGATGCGGGAGGCGATGCGCGGCTTCCACATGCTCGAACATCCGGAGGCCTGGCTGAAGAAGCCGGGCAACATGGCCAAGGTCCTGTTGACCTGGGCGCGCGGGAGGAAGCGGAACGCCTCGGCCTATCCGCCCAAGCCGGGTCCGGAGCGGGAGGACATGATGCGCGGCCTTGGCCTCGACCCCCAGGCCGACATCGCGCTGGCGATGAAGGCCGCCTGACCGGACCGGAGAACGGCCATGGCGCGGAAGACCCTTGGCGAGGCCTT
>JBIKTU010000401.1:0-2875 GCA_044347965.1 Caulobacter sp. | reverse complement strand
GATCAGCCTGAAGCCCTCGACCTTCATGGCGGCCATCGGCGACTGGTGCCGCTCGCTGGCCGGGCACGGTTTCGAGAAGATCTATTTCCTCAACGGCCACGGCGGCAACGTCCACAGCATCGAGGCGGCCTTCAGCGAGCTCTACGCCGAGGCCAGCTTCTCCGGCCGCCCGCGGGGCTTCGCCTGCAAGCTGAAGAACTGGTGGGACCTGTCGGGCGTCAATGCGCTGGCCAACCGGCAGTTCCCGACCGGTCACGGCAGCCACGCCACGCCGTCGGAGATCGCGGTGACCCAGTGGGCCTACCCGGACGCCATCAAGTCCGCGGCCTACGAGCCGAAGATCGCGCCCAGCGGCCCGATCCGCGAGGCCCTCGACTTCCGCGCCCGCCACCCCGACGGTCGCATGGGCTCCGACCCCGCACTGGCGACGCCCGAAAAGGGCGGCGAGCTGGTGGCCATGGCGGCGAAGGCGCTGGTCGAGGACGTGGCGGCGTTCGGGGCGGAGGTTGCGCCGGGCTGAGGTCTTGCGTGGTTCCCCCGGATCAAGTCCGGGGTCGCCCGAGAGCTCGCTCCTCACCATGATGAACTTTGTTGCAACCCACTCGCCTTCGTCATCCTGAGGAGCCGCGCAGCGGCGTCGCGAAGGACGCAGGGCCGCTAGGCCGTCACCACCGCCCCATCCACCACCCCCACATCCCACAGCTCCAGCCGGTCCCCCGCGCACGGCCCGCTCGTCGCCACGCCGTCTTCGATCCGGAACAGGGCCCCGTGGGCGGCGCAGAGGATCAGGTCGCCCTCGCGGGTCAGGAACCGGCCGAGCGGGTTGGCCAGCGGCGAGCCGGCGTGGGGACAGCTGTCGACATAGCCGAACACCGCTCCGCCCCGGCGGACCACGAAGCCGGAGAACAGGCGATCGCCCTCGCGAAAGACGAACCCCTTCGCGCCGGGATCGGGGATCTCGGCCAGGGCGCAGAGCCGTGTCCCGGGCGCCGGTCTGGCGGGATTGGCGGTCAGCCCAGCGCTCCGATGGTCACCCGCCAGGGCTCGACGCTCGAGCGCTCGAACAGCCCGGCCCGCGTGTAGGGGTCCTGGGCGTGGAAGGCCTCGGCGGCCTCCAGGCTCTCGGCCTCGATGATCATCAGCGAACCGGCCATCGTTTCGTCGGCGTGCAGGAAGGGACCGCCCAGCTTGACGACGCCGGGGCGGGTTGCGACCCAGTCCAGATGCGCCTGGCGGGTGGCGGCGCGCAGGGCGGGGCCCTCGTCGACCCTGTCCTTCCACTGGATGATAAAGAGCGGCATCGGAACTCCTATCTCTCTGATTTCAGCGGCCGCGACAGCAGGCCCAGGATGGCGTCGTCGACCCCGACCTCGCCGGCCAGGATGGCGGCGACAGCCTCGCAGATCGGCGTCTCGACGCCCAGCCGCCGGGCGAGGGCCCGCACGGCCGGCGCCGAGGCGACGCCCTCGGCGACGGTCAGCTTGCCGGCCAGCGCCTGGTCGATCGTCTGGCCGCCGCCGAGCGCCAGGCCGACGCTCATGTTGCGGGACTGCGGGCTGGAACAGGTCAGGACCAGATCCCCAAGGCCGCACAGGCCGGCGACGGTCTCGGCCTGGCCGCCCAGCGCCTCGGCCACGCGGGTCATCTCGGCGAAGCCACGCGTGATAAGGGCGGCGTGGGCGGAGCGGCCCAGCCCCTTTCCCTCGACGATGCCGCAGGCGATGGCCAGCACGTTCTTGATCGCCCCGCCGGCCTCGGCGCCGATCATGTCTGGGGCGAGGTAGGGCCGGAAGGTCGGGGTGGCGATCGCCTCGGCCAGCGCCCGGCCCAGGTCTTCGTCCAGACAGGCCAGGGTGACGGCGGTTGGCAGGCCGCGGGCCACCTCGCCGGCGAAGCTGGGCCCCGACAGCACGGCCGGCGCCGCGTCCGGGATGGTCTGGGCCAGCACCTCGGTCATCAGGCACAGCGTCCCCTGTTCCACGCCCTTGGCGCAGAGCAGGATGGGGACGCCCGCCCGCACATGCGGCGCCAGGGCCGCCAGGGTCGAGCGCAGGTACTGGGCCGGGGCCACCGCCAGGATGAAGTCGCAGGGCGAAAGATCGGCCAGCTCGGTGGTGGCGTCGATCACCGGGTCCAGCGTCACGCCGGGCAGGAAGGTCGGGTTCTCGTTGCGGGCGTTGATCGCCTCGACCACCTCCACCTCGCGGGCCTGCAGCGTGACCGTGAGGCCGGCGCGGGCGCAGACCTGGGCCAGGGCCGTACCCCAGGCGCCGCCGCCGATGACGCCCGCGTAGTTGAGATCACTCATGCCTTGGCGCCCTTGCGGCCTGGAACGTGGGTGGGGTTGGCGCTCGCCGCCGCCTGGTCCAGCGGCCAGCGGGGGCGCGCCGGGGCGTCGAGCCCGTCGGTCAGGCCCAGCGCCAGCCGCTCGGCCGCCGCCAGCGCGATCATGGCGGCGTTGTCGGTGCAGTATCTGAGAGGCGGCGCGTGGAAGGAAAAGCCGTACTTGCCGCACAGCGTCTCCAGCCGGTCGCGCACCGCCCCGTTGGCCGCGACGCCGCCGGCCACGACAAAGCGCAGGTCCCGGCCCTGGTGACGCTCGCGATAGTCGGCCATGGCCATGTCGGTGCGCTCGGCCAGCTGGCGAGCGATGGCGAACTGGACGCTGGCGGCCAGGTCGCGCCGGTCGACCTCGCTGGTCAGGCCGATGGCGGCGCGCGCCGCGGCGGTCTTCAGGCCCGAGAAGGAAAAGTCGTAATCCTTGCGGCCCAGCAGGGCGCGGGGCAGCGGGAAGCGCTCGACGTCGCCGCCGACCGCCAGCTTCTCCAGCTCCGGCCCGCCGGGATAGGGCAGGCCCAGGCTCTTGGCGATCTTG
>JBIKTU010000400.1:0-2877 GCA_044347965.1 Caulobacter sp. | reverse complement strand
TCGGCGAACCCGCTGGAGACAGCGGCGAGGGCTACGCCGGAGAGCAGCGCGACGTGAAGTCGTCCGAGGTGAACCTTCATCGTATCCTCTCAGGCCAGCAAGCGCCCGGACTTGCAGAGTCGTGGCCCTTCAGCGCCTTGCGCCGCCAGTCGACACAAGCTCCGTCCGCAGCCTGCCGCCATGCCAAAGGTTTGCGGGAAAACTGCTTAACAGTTCTCAACGCGGGGACAGCATGTCGCGGGGCGGCGCCCGCAAAGCCAAGGAGGCGCGACCACCGTCTGATGGTCGCGCCTCCCGGATCTGTCGACATAGGCGCCGGGCGTCGGCCTAGAACATCACCCGGCCGGACAGTTGCAGATTGTAGCGGTCTTCGCCGTCAACGGCCTCGAACTCGCCCTCGATCGCGACATAGGACATCGGGGTGCCGGCCTTGAGCGACAGGCCGACCAGCATGGCGCCGTCGCCGGCTTCGGTGGCCGGCAGCGCGACCCACTGGCCGCCGACGAAGCGGAAGACGGTGTCGCCCATGGCGCCCGACAGGTTCTGGCGGTAGCCGAGCCGCAGTTCGGGACGCCACCACAGATCACGGCCGAAGGTCGCGCCCAGGGCCAGCTCGGCGGTGGTCGACAGGCGGTCGCTGGTGCGGGACTCGACTTCCTGGTTGAAGGCGCCGCTCAGGCCGTCCTCGAGGCGCGAGTCCTCGGACAGGTACAGATAGTCAATGCTCAGCGCGGGCCGGGCGTAGAAGCGCCCCGCCGTGAACTCGTAGGCGCCGGCCGCGCTCAGCACACCCGAGAAGCCGGTCCAGTCCGACGTGGCCTCGACGACCAGGGTATTGGCGGGATCGATGAACACGCGGTCGCCGTTGAACCAGCCGTAGCCGGCCGACCCGCGCGCGTTGAACGTGAACTTGCCTATAGACCGGCGCCAGTAGATCCCGGCTTCGAGCAGGGAGACGCTGGTCTCCTCGCCGATCTTGGCGACATCGTCCTGCTCCTCGGCGGTGACGAAGGCCAGGGTCGCACCCAGCGCGCCGCCGTCGGCGCCCATGCTTTCATAGCCGCCGACGAAGCCGAACGCCTTGGTCTCCGAGCCGGCGGTGACGCCGGCGTCACGCATGACCTGGACGTTGACTTCCTGGATCCAGAAGCTGTCCGGACCATAACGCTGGCGCAGGTCCGGCCGCGTGGCGGTCAGGCGCGAGATGGTCCGCGTCATCGAGTCGATCGACGAGAACAGGCCTTCGCCCTGGTCGGGCAGCATCTGGTCGAACCGCTCGAGGAAATCCTTGCGCGACTGGGCGCTCAGGAAGGCGTCGCGGATGTCGTCATCCTGGCCGAGGGCGGCGTAGACGGCGTCGAGCGCCAGGCTCTGGCTCTGGTTCAGCGCCATCTCCGTGGCGGAGCGGCGACGGATATCGATGTTGACCTCGCCGGCGGCGAGGTTGGCCGAGGCCTGGGCCACGAACAGATAGGGCGAATTCCCGACCAGGCTCTGGTCCAGCGTGCCGACGGTCAGGCCGGCCGGGGTGTCGGTCTTGATCACCGTGTAGGTGGTGGGGGCGGTGATGAGGTCGGTCAGCACCAGCCCGAGCTTCGCGCCGCTGGCGATGGTCGCCGTGGCTACGGTGAAGCGGGTGTTGGTCGCGGCGTTCGGATCGGCCGAGAACACCACCGAGCTGGTCGCGCCGACGGTCAGAGCGGTTGCGTCGATGGTCTGGGCGTTGGTGATCACCATCGTGCCGGCCGTCACGTTGACCGTCAGCTGGCCGTCGCTGTCACGGACGTCGCCAATCGAGGAGGCGCCGCCGGTGACGTTGAATGTGTCGGCGCCGGCGCCAAAGGCGATGTCGCCGAAGAACTGGCCGTTCTGCAGGTTCAGGGTGTCGTTGTGGGCGCCGAAGTAGATGTTGCCCGTGATCGAGGGTTCGTCGGCGTCATCCACGCCGTCCCCGTCCGCATCGGGATCGGTCGTGCCGGCGGTGAGATCGTCGTCGCCATCATTGACGCCGAACTGGGTGATGGTGACGCCGGACTGCGCGTTGCGCACGTCTATGGCGATGGCTTCGCCGGTGATGGTCTCGTTGGCGGCGTCAGTGTCGCTGTCGTCGGTATCGTCATTGTCGTCAGTGGGCACGACGAAAGCCCGGATGACGCCGCTGTTGGTGACAGAGGTCAACCTGCCTTCGCCATCCCAGATCGCGACCGCGTTGCTCTTCTCGCCGTTGGCGAGGGCGGTGATGGAGCCGGTGTTTCTCAGTTTCGTGGTCGTGGCGTTGTCGTCGATACGAACGCCGTAGGCCGTGAACACGCCCTCTGTCGCGAACGGTCCGGATGTCGCGGTGACGTTGGCGAGCAGGGTGCCCTTGATCCGGATTTCGTCGACCGACGAGCCCTCTGTCAGATGGATCGCCTGGCTGCCGGCGTTGTAGGAGGTGGCCGAGACCGCCCCGATCACGTTCATCCCGTTCTCGAGCGTCGTCGTCTGGCCGCCGCCCGATCCAATGCGGATCCCGGTGGCGGCGAAATTGTCCAGCAGGCCGTTGGCGTTGATCGAGCCGCGCACGACCAGGCCAAAGGCGTTTTCGCCGGTCGCTGCCACTTTACCGATGGTGACCGCCTCGGTCGCCGAGCCGATGACCAGGGCGGGCGCCGAACCGCCGACCGCCAGACTGGCGGTGCCTTCGCTGGCGTCAGCGACGCCATCGTTGTCGAGGTCGGTGTCGGTGGTGTCGAGGACGCCGTCGTTGTCGTCGTCGGTGTCGGTGCTGTTGGGAATGCCGTCGCCGTCATAGTCGACGCCGGCGATCGGCGCCGCGTCGAGCAGGATGCCCCCGCCCACATTGCCGGCGACCACCAGGGCCGAGTTGCCCAGCAG
>JBIKTU010000399.1:0-2879 GCA_044347965.1 Caulobacter sp. | reverse complement strand
CCGCGGCATGGCCGCGGCCACCGGCATCCAGCTGCCCAGCTTCCACAGCTTGTTGATGCGCATGCCGATGAGGAAGACGACAAACTCGCCGTCCATCTCGGCGCAGAGGCGCTCGGCGCGGATAGCAGTCATGGGGTGGCGTCCTTGCGCTTGAGGGAAGGTTGCGGCTTCCACATGACCAGCGACCGCCTGCCGGCCCTGAACAGGATGGCGAACAGGGCCCGCACGTCCCCCGGCCGTCCCCGCTGGAGGGTGGACGGTTGGGCGAGGGTGTCAATATTGCGCTCGCCCCGACCCGCCCGGATCGGGTGGTCGCCGGCGCCCTGGCGGAGTCCCCCGGCCGCTCAGGCGCCGAGGATCCAGCCCTCTTCCCGCTCAACGGCGGCGATGTCGGCCTCGGTGACCTCGCCCTTTGGTCCGAACTCGGCGCCCAGCTTGCCGGCTTCGTCCAGGCGCAGGAAGTGTTCGCACAGCGCGCGGACCTGGGCGCGGTCAGGGACTTCGCCGGGCTCGGGACGGACGTCGCCGAGCGCCGGGTAGACCTCGGCGAAGACGGCGTCGACCCCCTCGAGGTCTGCGTCCTTGAGGGCCTTCCAGCCGGTCTGGAACGGCCAGACCCGGCCCCTGTCGCCCAGCTCGTCGGCCAGGGCCTTGACCCGCGGGATGCCGGTGATGGCCTGGCTGCCGACCGTGCCGTTGCCGAAGACCTGCCAGACGCTCTTGGCGCCCGACTTCCCCTTGCCCTTCGTCGCCAGCTCGGTCCGGCGCAGGTCGGCGGGCAGGCCTGTGCGGTCATAGTCGGGCTTCGTCGTCGACAGCCAGCGCTGGGCGTCGTTGGCCGGGCAGCCCCAGAACGGCCAGGGCTGGTCGGTCATAAGCCGGTTCATCTTGGCGGCGACCTGGAACCGGTTGTTGACGTTGGTCGGCTTGTCGACGACGTCCTTGGCCAGGAAGGCCCACAGGCCGGCCCAGTCCTCGCCCTTGACCTTCAGCAGCGCGGCCGTCCCCTCGGGATAGCCCAGCGCGAAGTCGACGCCGACCAGCGCCCGCTCACCCCGACGGCCCAGGTCCGCCAGGATATCGCGCAACTGGACCATCGCCGCGTCGCGGGTGGCCGGGTTGAAGGCCTCGAAGGTCGGACGGAACCGGATGTCGCGCTTGATGACGCCGATCCAGATGGAGTCCTTGCCCTGGCGCGGCGCGGCGGCGGCGCTCCAGTCGATCATCACATAGGCGCTGAACAGGCGCGACACGGCAGGCACTCCAGGGCGAATGGCGGCGCTTGTAGCCCCGCTCACGCGCCGGCGGAAGCGGCGCGGCGCACAACATGACGGATCGTGATCGCGCGGGGCGCCCTGCGTGCTTCGACACGCGTCCTGCGGACGCTGCTCAGCATGACGTGGTTTGAAGCGCTACTGACCACGTCATCCTGAGCAGCCCGCGCAGCGGGCGTGTCGAAGGACGCAATGTCCTAGCTCAGTTTGACCAGCATCTTGCCGGTGTTCTCGCCCTTGAAGAGCTTGAGGAAGGCGCCGGGGGCGTTTTCGATGCCCTCGTCGATGGTCTCCTTCCACTGGATCTTGCCGCCGGCGATCCAGCCGGACATGTCCTTCAGGAACTCGGGCAGGTGCTGGAAGCTGTTGGAGACGATGAAGCCCTCCAGCCGGATGCTCTTGCCGACCGCCTGGATCAGGTTCTTCACGCCGTACATCTCGCCGGTCGAATTGTACTGGCTGATCATGCCGCAAAGGGCGAAGCGGGCGAAGGGGCGGGCGGCGGCGATGGCCGCGTCCATATGCTCGCCGCCGACGTTCTCGAAATAGACGTCGATGCCCTTGGGGGCGACGCGGTTGAGCGCGGCGGTGAGGTCCTTCTCGGCCTTGTAGTCGATGACCTCGTCGCAGCCGATGGACTTGAGGTAGGCGACCTTGTCGGCCCCGCCGCAGGAGCCGATGACGGTGTTGCCCTTGATCTTGGCGATCTGGACGACGATCTGGCCGACCGCGCCGGCGGCGCCGGACACGAAGACGACGTCGCCGTCCTTCATCGCCGCGATCTTCAGCAGGCCGACCCAGGCGGTCATGCCGGGCATGCCGGCCACGCCCAGGAAGGCCTGGGGCGGCAGGCCGAAGGTGTCCAGCTTCTGCACGGCAGAGGCCGGGGCGTTGAACGCCTCGCGCCAGCCGTACATCGACTGCACCAGATCGCCGACGGCCAGCGACGGATCGTTGGAGGCGATGACCTCGCCCACGGCGCCGCCCTGCATGGCCTCGCCCAGCGCGAAGGGAGGGCTGTAGCTCTTCACGTCGTTCATGCGGCCGCGCATGTAGGGGTCGACCGTCATCCAGTGATTGCGCACCTGCACCTCGCCGGCGCCGGGCGCGGGCAGGTCGACGGTGGCCAGCTCGAAGTTGTCGGCGACAGGGGTGCCCACGGGCCGGCTCTTGAGGCGGATCTCGCGCGAGGTGGTCATGGTGTTGTCTCCCGGTTTACGGCGTATTTTCAAACAGTCGTTTAGACCCTTTCGCAACCTTGCGGAAGCCGTCGCGCGACCCCGCAAATCTGGTTAGAAGCGAAGCCATGGAAAAGGTTCTCAAGGCTGGTGTCGTCGGCTCCGGCGTGTTCGGCGGCTACCACGCGAAGAAGTACGCGGAGATGGACGGGGTGCAACTCGTCGGCATCTTCGACATCCATCCCGAGCGCTGCTTCGAGATGGCCAACGGGCTGGGCGCCGAAGCCTTCGGCGACCTCGCCGACCTGATCGCCGCCTGCGACATCATCACGGTGGCCTCGCCGGCCACGACCCATGCGGACGCGGCGCTGCAGGCGCTGAAGGCCGGCCGCTCGGTCTATGTCGAAAAGCCGCTGGCCACGACGCT
>JBIKTU010000398.1:0-2904 GCA_044347965.1 Caulobacter sp. | reverse complement strand
AGGTCACCACCAATCCCGAGACCGGTGCGACCCGTCGTTGGGTCATGGCCAACCTCAGCCCCAAGGCCACCCATGGCGTGAACCTGGTCCTGGTCGAGCAGGCGCCGGGCGCCGAGCGTTGGCCTGTCGCGCCGGTGACGGTTGATGAGGGATCGTCCGTGTCCGGACTGGATCACATCGTCATCCGCACCCCTAACCCCGACCGCGCCGCCGCCCTTTACGGTGCGCGCATGGGCCTCGACATGCGGCTGGACCGCAGCAACCCAGACTGGGGCACACGGCTGATGTTCTTCCGGGTCGGCGACCTGGTGGTCGAGATCGCCCATGACCTGAAGGCCGGCGTCTCCGAGGGGCCGGACTCGCCCTGGGGGCTCACCTGGCGTGTCGCCAACATCGAGGCCGCCCACCATCGCATGTCGGGCCAGAAGATCGAGGTCTCCGAGATCCGCACCGGCCGCAAGCCGGGCACCCGGGTCTTCACCGTCAGAAACGCCCCGGGCGGCGTGCCGACCCTGGTGATCGGACCGGATCAATGAAAGCCTTCACCCGCCTCGACGGCCTTGCCGCCCCGCTGGGCCTGGCCAACATCGACACCGACCAGATCATTCCCAAGCAGTTCCTGAAGACGGTCGACCGCGAGGGGCTGGCCAGGGGCCTGTTCTACGACTTCCGCTTCGACGAGCAGGGCGTGGAGAAGAGTGGCTTCGTGCTCAACGATCCGGCCTACAGGACCGCCCAGATCCTGATCGCCGGCGACAACTTCGGCTGCGGGTCCTCGCGCGAGCACGCGCCGTGGGCGCTGCAGGACTTTGGTATCAACTGCGTGATCGCCCCGTCCTTCGCCGACATCTTCCACGGCAACTGCTTCAACAACGGCCTGCTGCCGGTGGTGCTGAAGCCGGAAGAGGTCGAGGCGCTGATGGACGAGGCGCGCGGCGGCAACCACGTCTTCTCCGTCGACCTGGAGCAGCAGACGGTCACCGCCCCGTCGGGCGCGGTGTTCCGCTTCGACATTGATGCGGGCCGCAAGGAAAAGATGCTCAAGGGCCTGGACGCCATCGGCGAGACCCTCCAGCACGCCGCTGACATCGACGTCTACGAGATGAAGCGCGCCATCGGCCAGCCGTGGCTGGAGCTGGGCGCGTGACCATCCTGGTCATCGGAACCGTCCGCCTGCCGCCGGAGAACATCGACCGGGCCCGCGCCGCCATGGAGACCATGGTCGCCGCCAGTCGGGCCGAGGATGGCTGCATCCAATACGCCTATTCGCACGACCTGCTCGAGCCGGGTCTGGTCCGGGTGACGGAGGCCTGGCGCGACCGCGCCGCGCTCACCGCCCACTTCCAGACCTCGCACATGGCCGCCTGGCGCGGTGTCTTCCCGAGCCTTGGCATCACAGACCGCAACCTGGCCCTGTATGAGGCCGGGCAGCCCGAACCGATTTGAGATCATGACCCAGACCCTGCTCCTGCTCCCCGGCGACGGTATCGGCCCGGAGGTCATCGCCCAGGTCCGCCGTGTCGCTCAGGCCGTGACGCCCGACCTCGCCCTCGACGAGCGCGACTTCGGCGGGATCAGCTACGACCGGCACGGCGTTCCGATCACCGACGAAGCCATCGCCACGGCCCAGGCCTCCGACGCCGTCCTGATGGGCGCCGTGGGCGGTCCGCAGTGGGCGGGCGTGGAGCGGAGCAAGCGTCCGGAGATGGGTCTGCTCGGCCTGCGCAAGGCGATGGATGTCTTCGCCAACCTGCGTCCGGCGCTCTGCTTCGACGCCCTGGCCGACGCCTCGAGCCTCAAGCGCGAGCTGGTCGCTGGGCTGGACATCATGTTCGTCCGTGAGCTGACGGGTGGTGTCTACTTCGGCCAGCCGCGCTTCATCGAAACGCTGCCTGACGGCCAGCGCCGCGCCGTCGACACCCAGGTCTACACCACCAGCGAGATCGAGCGGGTCAGCCGCGTGGCCTTCGAACTGGCCCGGGGCCGGAGCAACAAGGTCCACTCGCTGGAGAAGTCGAACGTCATGGAGACCGGCCTGCTCTGGCGCGAGGTGGTCACCGACCTGCACAGGCGTGAGTACGCCGACGTGACGCTGGAGCACATGCTGGCCGACAATGCCGCCATGCAGCTGGTTCGCCAGCCGACGCAGTTCGATGTCATCCTGACCGACAACCTGTTCGGCGACGTTCTGTCGGACGAGGCGGCGCAGCTCACCGGCTCGCTCGGCATGCTGCCCTCGGCGGCGCTGGGCGCGGCGGGACAGCCGGGGCTCTACGAGCCGATCCATGGCTCGGCGCCGGACATCGCCGGCCAGGGCGTGGCCAATCCGCTGGCGGCCATCCTGTCGTTCGAGATGGCCCTGCGCTGGTCGCTGGGCCGGAGCGAGATCGCCGACCGGGTCAAGGCCGCCGTCGAGGCCGCCCTCGCCGGCGGCGCCCGCACCCGTGACCTCGGCGGGTCGCTTTCCACCGAGCAAATGGGCGACGCGGTGCTGCAGGCGCTCTAGTCTGCGCCGATGACCACCACCCCCGACGACGCCTACGACGACAAGGCCCGCGCCGAGCTCGCCGCGTGGCGCGAGGCGTTGCTGAAGCCGCCCTCGGCCCTTCAGGCGGCGGCCAAGGGGCTGCAGACGCGGATCAACAATCTCATTCCGGAGAAGATCCACCAGGCGGTCAGCAAGGTCATCGAACAGATGACCCGCGGCATCCTGGTCGGCTCGGACTTTGTGACCCCGCCGCCACGGACCGGCCTGACGCTGGCCGAGCGGGAGGCGATGGTCCGCAAGGCCATCGACGGCTACCGCAACGTGGCGACGGTGGAGGGCGGCGTGGCCGGGGCCGGCGGCTTCCTGCTGGCCGCGGCCGACTTTCCGGCCCTTGTCGCCATCAAGATCAAGCTGCT
>JBIKTU010000397.1:0-2907 GCA_044347965.1 Caulobacter sp. | reverse complement strand
CACCGCCGTCCCGTCCGTGGCCGACATCTTCCCGGCCGCCAACTGGTTCGAGCGCGAGGCGTTCGACATGTACGGCATCTTCTTCGAGAACCACCCGGACCTGCGCCGGCTGCTCACCGACTACGGCTTCCACGGCCATCCGCTGCGGAAGGACTTCCCGATGACCGGCTATGTCGAGGTTCGCTACGACGACGAGCTGAAGCGGGTGGTCTACGAGCCGGTGAAGATCGCCGAGTTCCGGCAGTTTGATTTCCTGTCCCCCTGGGAAGGCGCCAAGTACGCGCTGCCGGGCGACGACAAGGCGGGGCGCTGATCATGGCCGACGACGCGTCCAACATCCCGGCCATCCCCGAGACGCCGGTCCGCAAGTTCAACATCAACTTCGGCCCCCAGCACCCGGCCGCGCACGGCGTGCTGCGCCTGGTGCTCGAGCTGGACGGCGAAGTGGTCGAGCGGGTCGACCCGCACATCGGCCTGCTTCACCGCGGCACCGAGAAGCTGATGGAGGCCCGCACCTACCTCCAGAACATCCCCTACTTCGACCGCCTCGACTACGTGGCGCCGATGAACCAGGAACACGCCTTCTGCCTGGCCATCGAGAAGCTGCTGGACGTCGACGTGCCGATTCGCGGCCGCATCATCCGCGTGCTCTACAGCGAGATCGGCCGGATTCTGAACCACCTGCTGAACGTGACGACCCAGGCCATGGACGTCGGCGCCCTGACGCCGCCCGTCTGGGGCTTCGAGGAGCGCGAGAAGCTGATGGTCTTCTACGAGCGCGCCTGCGGCGCTCGCCTGCACAGCAACTACTTCCGGCCCGGCGGCGTCCACCAGGACCTGCCCGACGCGCTGGTCGAGGACATCGACGCCTGGGCCGTGGCCTTCCCGAAGATGTGCAACGACCTCGAGACCCTGCTGACCGGCAACCGCATCTTCAAGCAGCGCAACGTCGACATCGGCGTGGTGACGAAACAGGACGCCATCGAGTGGGGCTTCTCGGGCGTCATGGTCCGCGGCTCGAACATCGCCTGGGACCTGCGCCGCAACCAGCCGTACGAGAACTACAACGACTTCGAGTTCGACATCCCGCTGGGCGTCAACGGCGACTGCTACGACCGCTACCTGTGCCGCATGCAGGAGATGCGCGAGTCGACCAAGATCATCCGCCAGGCCTGCGAGATGCTGCGCAAGACGCGCGGGCCGGTGATGACCACCGACAACAAGATCTCGCCGCCGCGTCGCGCCGAGATGAAGGCGTCGATGGAAGCGCTGATCCATCACTTCAAGCTCTACACCGAAGGCTTCCGCACCCCGCCGGGCGAGGTCTACGCCTGCGTCGAGGCGCCCAAGGGCGAGTTCGGCGTGTTCCTGGTCAGCGACGGCACCAACAAGCCCTACCGCTGCAAGATCCGCGCGCCCGGCTTCCCGCACCTGGCGGCCATGGACTACCTCAACCGCGGCCACATGCTGGCCGACGTCAGCGCCATCCTCGGCTCGCTCGACATCGTGTTCGGGGAGATCGACCGGTGAGCCCCCTCGACCTCGCCAGGGCCCAGCTCGACGCCTACAACGCCCAGGACCTGGACGCCCACTGCGCCTGTTTCGCCGACGACGTGGTCGTAGCCGACCTGAACGCCGAGCCGAACCTGCGCGGCATCGCCGACTATCGCGCCCGCTACGAGGGCCTGTTCGCGCAGTTCCCGCAGAACCGCGCCGAGCTGGTCGGCCGCGTGGTCATCGGAAACACCGTCATCGACCATGAGCGGGTCTTCCGCTCGCCCGACGCGACGCCCTTCGAGGTGGCCGCCATCTACAGCTTCGCGGACGGCAAGATCGCCCGCGTCGATTTCGTGAAAGCCTGACGCATGTCCGTCCGTCGTCTCGCCAAGGAACAGCCCGCCAGCTTCGACTTCAGCAAGGACACGCTGAAGACGGCGCAATGGTGGATCGCCAAGTACCCGGCCGAGCGCCGCCAGTCGGCGGTGATCCCGATCCTGTGGCTGGTCCAGAAGCAGGAAGGCTGGGTCTCCGAGCCCGCCATCCGCGCCATCGCCGAGCTGCTCGGCATGCCGGTGATCCGGGTTCTGGAAGTGGCCACCTTCTACACGATGTTCCAGCTGGAGCCGGTCGGGAAGGTCGCCTTCGTGCAGCTGTGCGGCACCACGCCCTGCATGCTGTGCGGCGCGGGCGATCTGAAGACGGTGCTGAAAGAGAAGATCGGTCCCAAGAACCACCTCTCCGCCGACGGCAAGTTCAGCTGGGAAGAGGTCGAGTGCCTGGGCGCCTGCTCCAACGCCCCGATGGCCGCGATCAACGACTACTACTACGAGGACCTGACGCCCGAGACCCTCGGCCAGATCCTCGACGACTTCGCCGCCGGCAAGTCGCCAAAGCCGGGCTCCTACGTCGGCCGCGGCGCCTCCGAGCCGCACGGCAAGATCCAGACGCTTCTGGACCCCAAGCTGTACGACGGCTCGGCCGCCAAGAAGATCAAGCTGCCCAACGCGCCCGAAAAGGCGAAGAAGGCCGGCAAGGCGGAGACCCCGGCGTGAGCGTCAACGCGCCCAACCTCATGAAACATCGCCCGTTCCAGATTGTGTGGATCTGGGACGCGCTGTGCACTGTGGCGGGTGTGATCGTCTATATGATGACCGATAGCATGGCTGCCCTCATCGGGTTGGCGCTGCTCGGGGCCATCCCGCTGGTCGTCGTGCTGGTTCGGTTCTCGAAGGCCAATGCGGCGGCCAAATCCGGCGCATCTGTCCGGTCGGGGGACATCGTCCAATGACCGACACCGGCGAAGCCGAGCTGCTGGGCAAGCGCATGGCCTATATCGACACCCTGCGCGGTCTGCACCGGCGCGAACGCCTGATCGGCTTCCTGATGATCCTGGCCGGGGCGGCGATG
>JBIKTU010000396.1:0-2908 GCA_044347965.1 Caulobacter sp. | reverse complement strand
CGGATCCCAGCGGTCCATGACGTCCCGGATCTCCGCGATCATCCGCTCAGGCGGCTTGATCCGGAAGTCCATGGTGTCGCCGTTCAGCCCGCAGAATACGCAGTGGTGCTTCATCCCCCACCAGCAGCCGCGCGAGCTCTCCAGCGGCAGGCCTTCGGGCAGGTCGGCCGGCAGGGCGCCGCGGGCCTGCTCGGCGCGGAGGGCGGCCATGAAGTCCGAGAAATCGGGCGCGGGGGCGTCGCTGATGGTCGCCAGCGGCTTGCAGTCGATGACCCGCTCGGCTGGACGTACGTCCTCGCGCACAAGCCCTTCGCAGAAGGCCGGAAAGGCGAGGTCGGCCTCGCCGGAGAAGAAGTGGTCGATCCAGGGGAATACCGTGGCGAGAGCCTGACCCATAGGTGCGGCGACATTGGCGCCGCCGATCACGATGCAGGTCTCCGGGGCCGCCTGCTTGATCCGCCAGGCCAGGGCAGAGCCGGCCATGATCTGTTCGAAGGTCGATGTAATCGCGACGATTCGCGGTCGGGTCGCCAGCACCTCGGCGACGAAGTCGTCGACGAAGGAAGCAATCACGGGCGCCAGCGCCGCATGCGCCGCCGCGGCCTTTTCAGCCAGGTCCGGCAGCGGCGGCAGCGCAGCCTCGATCTCCGGCGGCCAGGCGAAGGGTCGAAACAGCCGCTCGCCGAGAATGCAGTCGAGGTAGAAGCGGGAGATCGCCTTGTAGGGCTCATAGCCCGCCCGCGCGGCCAGCATGATGCTCCCGAACACGGTGTGCACACGAAGTCCGCGCTGGCGACAGGCGGCGGCCAGGATCGCCGGACCGAGCAGGGGAAGTTTGATCTGGTCGAACGGCGGAACGACGATGCAGACATCGACGTCGCCAGGCCCGTTTTCCTCGTTCCTTCGGCGCATGATTCATACTACGCTGGATTGTATTCATCCGGCAACAAGTCTGGCGCGTGAGTGAGGGGAGCAATGTCCAACACCCATTCCGAAGTGCTGGCCGCGAGCATGGTCGTGCCCGGCCACATCCTGTTTCAGGAGGTCGCCGGCAATGCGGCGCTTCTGAACCTCGACACCGAAACCTACTTCGGACTGGATGAGGTGGGCACCCGCATGTGGCAGGCGATGGAGCAGGCCCCGTCGATCGGCGACGCCGCCGCCGCGCTCACCGCCGTTTACGATGCGCCTCTCGAGACCCTTCAGAACGATATCGTTCAGCTGGTTCTAGACCTTCAGAAGAATGGCCTTGTGGGGCTCAGCGCCTAGCGTCCGTTTTGTCGCCGGCATGATGAGCGCAACCCACGTCGCGGCGGCCCTGTTGGTCGTGCGGGCCTTGATCGCCGTGATCGGTTTTCGCCGTTCGACGGCGGCGGTCTGCTGGCTCGCGGACCGGCTGCCCCCGCCGCGCCACGCCGACCTTACGGGCCGCGCCCTCGCCGAGGCCCGCGCGAGAAGCATCGCCCGCATCGCCGACCGGCTGCCGTTCCGACCGCGCTGCCTGCCCAGGGCGCTTTTGCTGGCCGCTCTGCTGAGGCGGCGGCGGATCGGCGCCGACCTGTGCCTGGGCGCGCGGACGGACGGGGCGTTCGACGCGCACGCCTGGATCGAGATCGACGGATGGCCGGTGAACGAGGCCGCAGATCTCCCGACAGCCTATAGCCGTCTGTGGCGCCGATCGGTCCTTTCCGCCTGAGGGCGTCGAAGTCGAGCTTACTGCCGCGTCGATTTTATCCGGGCTATGGATTCGTTAAGGTTGCATTCTCGCGAAATCGCGCTTTACTATCCTGAATGCGCTAGGGGTCCCCGCGGACGCTTGCAGGCAAGGGAATCAGGTGATGACGCAACAGGCCCCCAGGAAGGCGCCCTACCACGCTCCGAAGCTGACGGAGCACGGCACGATCCGCAGCATGACGAACACAAACCCCGCCGGCTCCGGCCCGAACGACGCCAGCGGTCCCGGCAACTACGTCTCCTGATCGCCTCCCAAGCGCATGCACCGGTACCAGCTGGGCGGCGCTCAGGTTGTCAGTGAACTGGTTCTGGCCGGTCTGGCTGATGGCGAGGCCTGCGGCGGGGTTGTGATCTCCATACGGCGGGGCTGGCCGGACCGGCTTGACCTCTCGTGGGTGGACCACCCCGAGGGGGCCGAACTGACGCCGGACTGGGTCGGCGTGCTGTACCAGCGCTCGACCGATGGCGGCTGGTATCGCGTCCGCTACGACTACCATGGCCATACCGCCGACTTCGGCATCCGCGCTGATGGACGGGAGATCGTCATCCGCGCCGGCGACGGCGAGGCCGAAGCGGAAGTCGCCAACCTTGTCGAGGGGCCGATCCTGGCCCGCGCCACGCGGCTCGCCGGACGCCCCTGCCTGCACGCCACGGCGCTGTCCGCCGATGGCCGGGCCATCGCGCTGATGGGACCCTCCGGCGCTGGCAAGTCCAGCCTCGCCTGGGCCCTGATCGCGCAGGGTTGCGGTCTGGTCTCGGACGACATGGTCGGCATCACCCTCGAGGCGGACGGGCCGGTGACGCACCCGGGAAGAACCTGCCTGCGGCTGTGGCCGGACTCGGTCAGACGGCTGGGCGTCGGCGAGGGTCTGGCGGCCGTCCTGTTCCCGACCACCCCTGAACTGGCGAAGACGGGAGTCCACGGCCCGGCGCGGGGGCCGCGGCGGCCGCTTCCCCTGCATGCGGTCTATCGCCTGTCGCCGCGACGGGCCGGCCTTCGCGGCGCGTTGATCGAGGATCTGCCTCATGGCGAGCGGCTGGCGGAACTGGCGGCCAATCTTCACGGCATGATCGCCCCCGCCAGGGCGCTGCGGCAGAGCGAGCTGGCGCTGCTGGCCCGGGTCGCGGCCGGGACGCCGATCCGCTCCCTGACCTTGCCCGATGATCTCGATGG
>JBIKTU010000395.1:0-2931 GCA_044347965.1 Caulobacter sp. | reverse complement strand
AGACCCTATCACAAAAATGAACACAAAGAAAGGGTTGCGGAATCCGAGCGGAACGCTGGGAATTCCGGCGTCGGCGTTTCAGTTGCCCTTGCCGGGCTTCTCGCTGAAGTACTTCTCGAACTTGCCGGTCTCGCGCTCGAACAGTTCCCTGTCCTCAGGCGGCTCGCCCTTGAGGGTGATGTTCGGCCAGACAGCAGCATACTCGGTATTGATCCGCAGCCACTTGCCGTCGGGTTCGTCCTCGGTGTCCGGCTTGATCGCGTCGACCGGGCACTCCGGCTCGCAGACCCCACAGTCGATGCATTCGTCCGGATTGATGGCGAGGAAGTTCTCGCCCTCATAGAAGCAGTCGACGGGGCAGACCTCGACGCAGTCCATGAACTTGCACTTAATGCACGCGTCGGTGACGATATAGGTCATCGGGGAACGGGGCTGTCCTGGCGATTGCTGCGCGCGCCTTTTCGAAGGCGGGGGCCGCCTTGTCAATGCGGCGAGGTCTCCTGTCCACGACAGAAAATCTTAAATGCCCGTCGCCGGCTGTGTGGTTTCAGGTCCCTGGGTAGACGCATAGAGGGCCCGCGCCTCGGCCGGCGGGCCGCGACGCTCGCCGAAACCCTCGATCCTGACCGACACGAGCCGGCCGCCGAGAGCGAAGACCAGCTCGTCGCCGATCTTCAGGCCGCGCGAGGCCTTGTCGATCCGCCCCTGCGATCCCGCGCGCGTGAGCCGCAGACGACCCTCCTCGACAAAACGCGACGCCATCGAGCGGGTCTTGAAGAACCGCGCCCGCCACAGCCAGACATCCGCCCGGCAGGAGCCGGCGTCCGTCATGGACGGACAACCTTCCGGCGGCGGGGCTTACGGCGTCGCTCGGGCGCTGCCGGCGGGGCGACCCGCAGGCCTGCGAGAGCAGCGAAGGGCGAGCCGACGGGGGCCGGCTTGACCGCCTCGGGTCTGGCCGTCTCGCCGCGCCGGCGCCAGGCCAGCGGGCGCGCCCGCCCGGTCGGGGTGTAGCCCAGGGCCCGCAGGATCGTCTCGGCCTGCTGGGCGCTCCATCCGAGGCCTTCACGCGCCTCGTCGGAGAGGATCATGCCGACCCCGTGTTTGAAGCCGGCCCGCATCAGGTCGTCGAGCCGCTCCAGCTGCGGCACCGGCACGGAGAAGCCGCCGACGGCCCGCAGGCCCCTGGCCGACAGCACGCGAGCGGAAGGCGCCGGGGTGGGCAGTTTCGAGATGCCGTCGAGCGGACCCTTCCAGTCGCCGCCCCCGACCGCCTGGGCGAAGGCGAGCGCCTCGTCCGCGAGCAGGGACGGCAGGAAGACGCTGAAGGCGCCGATGCGGACACCCAGCTCGCGAAGCGAGCGGCGCTCACCCTGGCTGAGGGCCTTCAGGTCGGCCTCGACCGGTCGCTTGTCGATAACGCCGCCAGCCTCGACCAGCCGGTGGCCGATGCCGCGCGGCAGGCCCTTGAGGCGGCCCTCGGCCATGGCGCGTTCGAGGCGGGCCAGCGGGGCGAGCCGTCGCTCGCGCTCGGCGGCCAGGAAGGCCTGCAGCCGCTGGCGCGCCCGCTCGCGCGCTGTCTCCGGGCCCAGCTCGCCGATCAGCCGCACCTTGCCGTCCGCCGTCAGCACGCCCGCCGCGCCGCCGCGCCAGAGCAGGGCGCCGTCCGGCGTCAGGGTGAAGGCCTCGTCCGGCTCGGCGGCCAGCCGGCCCAGGCGCCGGGCGACCTCCGGGCCCACCGCCCGCTGCGCCGCACCGCGCAGGGCCTTTTCCTCCAGGGATGTAGCGGCCTTCGGCGCCTCGAACGCCAGGCCGTTCAGGCGGCCGACGAAGTGGCCCTCGACCGTCACGGCCCCGTCCTCGCCGACCCCGGCCAGCAGTTCGCCGCGCTCGCCCAGCTGTCGCATCAGGGCGCTGGTCCGGCGGTCGATGAACCGGGCCATCAGCTTCTGGTGCAGCGCGTCGCTGAGCCGGTCTTCCAACGCCCGCGTTACGCCCTGCCAATGGGCGGGGTCATGCAGCCAGTTGGGCCGGTTGGCGATGTAGGTCAGGGTCCGCACCCCGGCCAGCCGCGTGGCCAGGGTGTCGATCTCGCCCTCGGTGCGATCCAGACCGCTGAACTGGCCGGCCATCCAGTCGTTCGGCACCCGGCGGCGACCAGTGGTCAGGGCGTCGAACAGCGCGCGGACCAGCCGCAGGTGCTCATCCGGCGACTGCTTGCGGAAGTCCGGGGTCTGGCAGACCTCCCAAAGCCGCTCCAGCGCCGCTCGGTCGCGGACTCGGTGAATAATGTCCTCGTCCTCGGCCAGTCGCTTGAGGGCCTTCTCGTCGATGGCCTCCGCCGACAGCATCAGCCCGTCGCGGGGCGGCTTCGCATCCAGTGAGCGGATCAGCGACGGGAGGTTGGCGAAGTCGAGGCGGTGGCTGCGCCACTCGGCGCTCTGCACCGGCTGGAATTCGTGGGCCTCGACGGCGGCGACGAGGTCCTCGTCCATCTCCTCGGCCTCGCCGGTGACACCGAAGGTCCCGTCCCGGATGTGGCGGCCGGCGCGACCGGCGATCTGGCCGATCTCCTGCGGATGGAGGTAGCGCGTCTTCTTGCCGTCGAACTTTCGAAGGCCGGCGAAGGCGACGTGGTCGACGTCCATGTTCAGACCCATGCCGATGGCGTCGGTCGCCACCAGGAAGTCGACCTCGCCGGACTGGTAGAGGGCGACCTGGGCGTTGCGGGTGCGCGGGCTGAGCGAGCCCATGACCACCGCCGCCCCGCCGCGCTGGCGGCGGATCAGCTCGGCGATGGCGTAGACGTCGTCGGCGCTGAAGGCGACGATCGCGGTGCGCCGGGGCAGGCGGGTCAGCTTCTTGCTGCCGGTGTAGCGCAGGGACGAGAACCGCTCCCGACTGACGATCTCGGCCCGGGGCAGCAGACGG
>JBIKTU010000027.1:0-10393 GCA_044347965.1 Caulobacter sp. | reverse complement strand
CCTATCGAGGCGCCGTCGGCGACACAGGCCTCCAGCAAAGCCGCCCAGTCGGGCAGCGCGGCGCGCAGGGCATCGGCGGCGATCGGCGCAGGCGTCAGGAGCGCACCTTCACGAAGCTCCCCGGCGCATCCTCCAGCGGCTTGCCGAGCGGGCCCTGGCTTGGATCACGCGCCGGGACCAGACCGCCCGAGCGCTCCTTCAGCCAGGCGCTCCAATGCGGCCACCAGCTGCCCGGGTGCTCGACGGCGGCCGCGCGCCATTCGTCGACGGTGGCGGGCAAGGCGGGGTTGGTCCAGTGCTGGTACTTCTTCGCGTCCGGGTGGTTGATCACGCCTGCGATGTGGCCGCTGCCGGCCATGGTGAAGGTCACCGGCCCGCCGAACAGCTTGGCGCCGCGATAGATGCTGCGGAACGGCGCGATGTGATCGTCGCGCGAGGACTGGACATAGATCGGGGTCTTCACGTCGCCGAGGTTCAGATTGACCCCGTCAAGGACCAGGTTCCCCTTCGCCAGCGCGTTGTCCTTGTAGAAGTTGCGCAGGTAGAACAGGTGCAGCGCCTTGGGCATCCGCGTCTGGTCGCTGTTCCAGAACAGCAGGTCGAACGGCTTGGGCTCCTTGCCCATCAGGTAGTTGTTCACGAAGAACGACCAGATCAAGTCGTTGCCGCGCAGCGAGTTGAAGGTGTCGGCCATCGACTTGCTGGGCAGGAAACCGCCCGACTGGTCCATGGTCTCCTCGATGTCCCGCAGCCAGGCGTCGTCGACGAACAGCTTCAGGTCGCCCGCCTCCTCGAAGTCCTGCTGGGCGGCAAAGAAGGTGGCCGAGCTGATCCGCTTGTCGCCCTTCGCCGCCATATGGGCCAGAGCGCAGGAGAGCAGGGTGCCGCCGATGCAGTAGCCGACGGTGTTCACGCGGTCGGTCCCGCACTGCTTCATGACCTGGGCGGTGGCGTCGTAGATGCCCTCCTTCAGGTAGCTTTCGAAGGTCTTGGCCGCGAGTGTCTCGTCCGGATTGACCCAGCTGGTCACGAAGACGCTGAAGCCCTGGCCGGTCAGCCAGCGCACCAGGCTGTTATCGGGCCGCAGGTCGGTGATGTAGAACTTGTTGATCCACGGCGTGAACAGCAGAAGCGGAACTTCGTGGACCTGCTCGGTGGTCGGCGTGAACTGCAGCAGCTGCAGGATGTCGTTCTGGTAGACGACCTTGCCCGGCGTGGTGGCGACGTTCTCGCCGACCTTGAACTGCTCCATGTCGGTCTGGCTGATGGCCAGCTGGCCGCCGCCGCGGGTCAGGTCCTCGGCGAAGTTCTCCATGCCGCGCACCAGGCTCTCGCCGCCGGTGGCCATGGCCTCACGCAGCGCCGCCGGGTTCGACATCAGGAAGTTGGAGGGCGAAACGGCGTCGGTCAGCATCTTCATGAAGAACTCGACGCGGCGCTTTTCCAGCGGATCGACGCCCTCGACGTCGGTGACCAGGCTGTTCAGCCAGTTGGAGCTGAGCAGGTAGGACTGCTTCATCACGTCGAACATGGGGTTGGAGCCCCAGTCCGGGTCATTGAACCGCTTGTCGCCCTTTGCGGGCTCCACGACGGGCTCGACTGTCTCGCCAGCCATGCGGCGCGCGGTGTTCTGCCAGAGGTCGAGGTAGCGGCTGAACAGGTCGGCCTGGGCGCGCAACAGCCGGTCGGGCTGGGCGGCGAGGCGGCCCATGACGTCGGTCAGGGCGGGCCCGACGTGGAAGGGGTCGGGCGTCAGGGCGGCGGGGCTGTCGGCCTGTCGCAGGGCTGCCTCGGCGATGGCGCCCTGGGCGGTTACAGCGGCACGGGCCAGATTCGCCGACAGCTTCTCCATCGCCTCGCGCTGCTGGCTCGACATGAAGGCGGCCGGGTCGGGGAAGCCCTGGGCCTCGAAGGGGGCGGCGGTCGCCGCAGGGTCGGCGGCGCGCGGCGCCTCGCGAGCCGGCTCAGGGGCGGGTTGAGCTTTCGGCGCGGCGGCCTTCGGTTTGGGGGCGGCTTTCGGCTTCGCGGCCTTCGGCGCGCTGACGGCCTTGGCCGCCGCTTTCCCCGGTGCTGGGGCGACCTCGGCGGGAGCCTTCTTCGGCGACGGGGCGGACCTGGCGGCAGCCTTCTTCGCTACGGCGACGGGGGTGGCCGAAGCCTTGCGTTTGCGCGGGGTCTTGCCGTCAGTACCGGCCATGTCGTTTCCTTCCCGGGGCGTGGCCGCTTCGAGCGGCCTTTCGCTGGCCGTGATCATGGCTTAGACCGGGCTGCAAATGGAAGGCGAGACGCACATTTTCTGGCGGGCCGGCCGGCTGGCGCTCCTGACGGGCGCGGCGATGAGCCTTGCCGCCTGCGTGACCATCGATGCGTTCGAGCCGGGCGCCAACGCGGCGATCGACCCGTCCTCGCCGGCCGCCGCCGCCGTGGCCGCCGCCGTGGCTGATCCCGGCGCCCGTCCGACCTTCGCGAGTATCCCGGAGATTCCGACCGACGTCCGCCCTGCGTCCGCCTGGCGCCAGGCCGTCGAGGATCAGGAGGCCGACCGCCTCTTCACCCAGCGCAATGGCGCCGAGGACAGCTGGAGCCTCGCCGGCACAGAAGCCTTCGCCGCCGACCTCCGCGCCAGAATCGCCGAAATCGACGTCCATGCGCCGACCGGCGCGGAGATGGCCGAGTCGGACGCCTACGCCCGCGCCTTGCGCGCACGAGCTACCCCGCCTCCGCTGCCGAGGTGATGCCGGCGCGGCGGGGGCATGATTTTCCCTGAACCTGCTTGGACAAAGCCTTCCTCCGATGCGAAGCATCGAAGAATTCCTGGTTTAGGAGCGGATCGAACCACAAAAGGGGCTTCACCCCTTTGCGACGATCCGCTCCGGGGGCTATCCATGCGCGACTTTCGCTCCAGAGCGCGCCGGATGGCGCAGACGAGCCCAGAATGACGACCGAGTTCCACCGTATCCGGCGCCTGCCGCCCTACGTCTTCGAAGAAGTGAACCGCATCAAGGCGAAGCTGCGCGCCGAGGGGACGGACATCATCGACTTCGGGATGGGCAATCCCGACATGCCGACGCCCAAGCACATTGTCGACAAGCTGGTCGAGACGGCCCGCGACCCCAAGGCCGGACGCTACTCGGCCTCCAAGGGCATCATCGGCCTGCGCCGCGCCATGGCCGGCTACTACGACCGTCGTTTCGGCGTGAAGCTGAACCCCGACACCGAAGTGATCGCCACCCTGGGCTCCAAGGAGGGCTTCGCCAACCTGGCCCAGGCCCTGACCGCCCCGGGCGACGTCATCATCTGCCCCAACCCGGCCTATCCGATCCACGCCTTCGGCTTCATCATGGCCGGCGGCGTCATCCGCCACGTGCCGGCCCTGTCGCCGGAGGAATACCTGGCGGGCGTGAGCCGGGCCGTGAAGCACTCGGTGCCGCCGCCCAACATCCTCATCCTCAGCTACCCGTCCAACCCGACGGCGCAGTGGGTCGACCTCGACTTCTACAAGGACGCGGTCGCGCTGGCGAAGAAGCACGACTTGCTGGTCATCAGCGACATCGCCTATGGCGAAATCTACTTCGACAACAACCCGCCGCCGTCGATCCTGCAGGTCGAGGGCGCCAAGGACATCGCCGTCGAGGTCAACAGCCTGTCCAAGACCTACGCCATGGCCGGCTGGCGGGTCGGCATGGTGGTCGGCAACGCCCGCATCTGCGCGGCGCTGGCGCGGGTGAAGTCCTACCTCGACTACGGCGCCTTCCTGCCGATCCAGGTCGCGGCCGCCGCCGCGCTCAACGGCCCGCAGGACTGCGTCGACGAGATCCGCGCCATCTACAAGGGCCGCCGCGACACGCTGGTCGATTCGATGAAGCGCGCCGGCTGGGACATCCCCGCGCCGCCCGCCTCGATGTTCGCCTGGGCCAAACTGCCCGAGCAGTACCGGGAGGCCGGCTCGATGCTGTTCTCGCGCCTGCTGGTCGAGGAGGCCGGCGTCGCCGTGGCCCCGGGCACCGGCTTTGGTGAGTACGGCGAGGGTTATGTCCGCATCGGGCTCGTCGAGAACGAGCACCGCATCCGGCAGGCAGCCCGCAACGTGAAGAAGTTCCTGGCCGACTCCGAGACCATTCTCGCCAAGGCCCATAACGCGATGGCGGGACAATGAGCCAGAAGGTCTGGAAGATCGGGGTCGCGGGTCTGGGCACCGTCGGCGGCGGCCTGCTGCAGTTCCTGTCGGAGCGGCCTGAGTTCGCGCCGGCCGGGGGCAGGGTGGTGGTCACTGGCGTCTCCGCCCGCTCCCGGTCGCGTCCGCGCAGCATCGACATCTCGGGCCTGACCTGGTTCGACGACCCGGTCGCCCTGGCCACCTCGCCGGAGACCGACATCTTCGTCGAACTGGTCGGTGGCTCCGACGGGCCGGCCAAGGCCGCCGTCGAGGCGGCGCTGAAGGCCGGCAAGCCTGTCGTTACGGCCAACAAGGCCCTGATCGCCGAGCATGGCGCCGAGCTGGCGATGCTGGCCGAGGCCGTCGGCGTCCCGCTGCTGTTCGAGGCGGCGGTGATGGGCGGCACCCCGGCGGTCAAGATGCTCCGCGAGGCGATGGTCGGCGACGAGGTCAAGGGCGTCGCGGGCATCCTCAACGGCACCTGCAATTTCATCCTCAGCGAGATGGAGGCCAAGGGCTCGGCTTTCGCAGACGTGCTCGCCGACGCCCAGCGCATGGGCTATGCGGAAGCAGACCCGACCATGGACGTCGGCGGCTTCGACGCGGCCCACAAGGTATCGATCCTGGCGGCCCTGGCCTTTGGCTGCGCGCCCAACTTCGCGGCGGCCGAGATCGAGGGCATCACCGGCGTCGACGCGCTGGACATCCGCATGGCCCGGGACCTGGGCTACCGCATCCGGCTGATCGCCTCGGCCGATCTCAGCCCGGAGGGCGTGGCTGTTCGGGTTCACCCCTCCCTGGTGCCGGAAGGCCATCCGCTGGCCGAGACGCGCGGCGCGCTCAACGCCCTGTTCATCGAGGGCGCCCGCATTGGCCGAATCTTCATCCAGGGGCCCGGCGCGGGCGCGGGACCGACCGCCGCCGCCGTGGCCGCGGACATCGCCGACGTGATGACCGGCGCGACGCGTCCGGTGTTCCAGGCGCCGGCCCGCGAGCTGAAGCCGTTCGTCGCGGTCGCGCCCACGCGCCGGGTCGGCAAAGCCTATCTGCGGCTGCTGGTGAAGGACCAGGCCGGCGTTATCGCGGCCGTTTCCGAAACGCTTGCCGAATGCGGCGTGTCGATCGACAGCTTCCTGCAGAAGCCGGTCGAGGACGCGGGCGGCGTGCCCATCGTTCTCACCACCCACGCCATCGCCGAGTCGGTGCTGACCGACGCGATAAATCGCATCGAAAAGCTGCCGGCCGTGCTAGAGCGACCCCGGCTGTTGCGCATCGCGCGCATCTGAGAATCCTCCGACAACAGGCTGGAGCCCCTCTCGAAGAGGGCCGGGAGATATAGACTAGATGAGTTCCGAGACGCTGGACCGTAGCCTCGTACTCGACGCCGTTCGCGTGACCGAGGCCGCCGCCATCGCCGCCTGGGGCCTGGTGGGCCGGGGTGACGAGAAGGCCGCCGACCAGGCCGCCGTCGACGCCATGCGCAACGCCCTGAACGAACTGGCCATCGACGGCGAGATCGTCATCGGCGAGGGCGAGCGTGACGAAGCCCCGATGCTGTACATCGGCGAGAAGGTCGGCGCCGGCAAGGGTCCCGGCATCGACATCGCGCTGGATCCGCTCGAGGGCACGACCCTGACCGCCAAGGCGATGGCCAACGCGCTGGCCGTCATGGCCTGGGCGCCCAAGGGCACGCTGCTGAACGCGCCCGACACCTACATGGACAAGATCGCCTGCGGGCCGGGCTATCCGGACGGCGTCATCGACCTGGACAAGACCCCGGCCGAGAACGCCCAGGCCATGGCGGAGGCCAAGGGCGTCGACGTCTCGGCCATCACCGTCTGCGTGCTCGACCGTCCGCGCCATGCCGAGATCATCGCCAGCCTGCGCTCGGTGGGCGCACGCGTCTATCTGATCACCGACGGCGATGTGGCCGGCGTGATCAACACCGCCGAGCCGGACACCGGCGTCGACCTCTACATCGGCCAGGGCGGGGCGCCTGAGGGCGTTCTGGCCTGCGCGGCGCTCAAGTGCGTCGGCGGTCAGTTCGAAGGGCGTCTGGTGTTCCGTAACGCCGACGAGAAGGCGCGGGCGGCCCGGGTCGGGATCACCGATTTCGACCGCAAGTACACCCTCAACGAGATCGTGCGGGCCGACGCCATCTTCGCCATGACCGGCGTGACGGACGGGGCGATGCTGGAGGGCGTCACCTTCCACGGCGACGCTGTCCACACCCACTCGCTGGTCATGAACTCCTCCACCCGCACGGTGCGCGAAGTGCGGATGAAGCGTCCGCTCTGACCATGGCCGACGGCGCGGACGCGGTCGGGTTTCTCGGCGTCCGGCGCTCCCTGACGGGCCGAACCTGGCGGCGCAGGCCGGCTGACGAGGCGGTCGTCCGCGACCACCAGCTGCGCCACGATCTTGCCGAGCCGCTGGCCCGCGCCCTTGCGGCCCGCGGGATCGGCCCGGAGGGCGCGGTGGACTTCCTGTCGCCCACCCTCAAGGCGCAGTTTCCCGATCCGTCCAGCTTCCAGGATATGGATCTGGCCGCCGCGATCCTGGTCGACGCCGTGGAGCGCGAGCGGCCACTGGCCGTGTTCGCCGACTATGATGTCGATGGGGCCTCCAGCGCGGCCCAGCTGGTCCGCTGGTTCCGCGCCATGGGTCGCGACCTGCCTATTTATGTCCCGGATCGCATCATCGAGGGTTACGGTCCCAGCCCCGCCGCCTTCCGCCGACTGAAGGAGCAGGGCGCAGAGCTGGTCATCACCGTCGACTGCGGCGCGGCCGCCCACGACGCCCTGGTGGCCGCCAGGGACATGGGTCTGGACGTCGTGGTCGTCGACCACCACCTGATGCGCGGCGAGCCCCCGCCCGCCGCCGCTCTGGTCAACCCCAACCGGCCTGATGACACGTCCGGCCAGGGCCATCTGGCCGCCGCCGGCGTCACCTTCGTGCTGCTGGCCGCCCTCAATCGCGAGGCCCGCAAGCGCGGCCTGTTCGCAACAAGGCCCGAGCCCGACATCCGCCAGTGGCTCGACCTGGCGGCTATGGGCGCCTTCTGCGACGTCACTTCGCTGACCGGATTCAATCGCGCCATCGCCTCGCAGGGGCTGAAGGTCATGTCAGGCTGGGCCAACCCGGGTCTCAAGGCGTTGCTGGACGTCGCCAAGGGCCAGGGACCGGCGACGTCGTTCCATGCGGGGTTCATCCTGGGCCCGCGGATCAACGCCGGCGGCCGGATCGGGCGGTCCGACCTGGGCGCCCGTCTGCTGTCGACCGATGATCCGCGCGAAGCTGAGGATCTGGCCGCCGAGCTCGACGCCCTCAACGCCTCCCGCAAGGAGGTCGAGAAGGACGTCATCGACCAGGCCGTGGCCTTTATCGAGAACGACAGCAACCAGGACCCGGACGCTCCGGTGCTGGTGGTCGCCGGCGATGGCTGGCATCCGGGCGTGGTCGGCATCGCCGCCGCCCGCCTGCGCGAGCGCTACCGAAAGCCGGTGATCGTGATCGGCGTCGACCGACCGTCGGACACAGGCAAGGGGTCGGGACGCTCTCAGCCCGGGGTCAATCTTGGCCGTGCCGTCCAGGCGGCCTTCGACGAAGGGCTGCTGCTGGCCGGCGGCGGGCACGCCATGGCCGCCGGCCTGACCATTCGCCCCTCCGGCATTCCCGAACTGCGCGCCTTTCTCTGCGAGCAGCTGGCGGCCGAGATGATCGACGCCGCCGCGGCCGATGCGGTGGAGATTGACGCCCTGGTCAGCCCCGGAGGCGCGACCCGCGGCCTTTGGGCCGACTTCCAGCGGCTGGCGCCGTTCGGGCCCGGCAATCCCGAGCCGGTGTTCGCGATCGCCGACGCCCGGGTCGAGCGCCCGATGATGCTGAAGGGCGGCCATGTGCGCTGCACCCTGACCGATGCGTCCGGCGGGCGGTTGAAAGCCGTGGCCTGGCGGGCCGGCGAGACCGAGCTGGGCGACCGGATCATGGCCGGCGGCGCCGGGCTGCATGTCGTGGGCCGACTGAAGCCCGATGACTGGCAAGGCCGCGAGAGCGTTGAACTGGAGATCGAGGACGCCGCCGATCCCCGTATGGCGGCCGGCTGAAAAAGGTCGCCTCGCTCGCGCCGGAGGGGCTTGCGCCTGCCGAGAGTCGCGAATATACAGCCGCTTCCTCGCGACCGGGCGCCCTTCGTCTATCGGTTAGGACCCCAGATTTTCAATCTGGTAAGAGGGGTTCGACTCCCCTAGGGCGTGCCATCGCGAGGCCTCTACCCTCCGATAATCAATCGTCTGCATCGCGACCAATCGTCGCGGATGGCGGCCCCGTACGTCCTGCGCGCGAACTCCCGGCTTGACGCCTCTCTTCCCACGAGAACAGTGTTATACTTAAGTTCTCGTCCAGAAAGGACTTGGGACGGGGCAGAGGGGCGAATGTCAGGTTTCGATTTCGAGGGATCGGAGGCGCACGACGAGGCCGTGCGTATCGCCGGTCGCGTGAAGTGGTTCGACGCGGGCAAGGGCTACGGCTTCATTGTTCCGGACGATCCGACGCAGACGGGGCTCAAGGATGTCCTGTTGCACATCACGTCCTTGCGGACGGCTGGCCGCGAGTCGGCGCTCGAAGGGGCGGTGATCGTCTGTGACGTCGTACGCCGGCCCAAGGGCTGGCAGGTTTCGGAAGTGGTCGATCTGGACGAAGCCTCCGCACAGCCGCCCATGGAGCGGGCGCCGCGTCGCTTCGATGATCACGGCCATGGCGGATTCTCGCGGGATCGAGACCGCTTCAGCGCCCCGCCGCGCCAGGATTCGGCCCGTCGCGGGCCGCCGCGCGCCGACGGTCCACTCGAGCACTGCACCGTCAAATGGTTCAACCGCACCAAGGGCTACGGTTTCGTGGTGCGCGACGCCGAACCGGGAGATATCTTCGTCCACATTGAGACGCTGCGTCGCAGCGGCCTCGATGACCTGCAGCCCGGCGATGGCGTGATGGTGCGCTTCGCCGAGGGGCCCAAGGGTCTTGTGGTGGCCGAAATCTCGGCGTCCTGACCGGACCGGGATCGATACCGGAGTAAAGCCTTGAGCTGGATGATGCGTGACGCCCGCCGGTCGCTGGTCCTGGCGGCGGTTCTGCTTGGGGCGAGCCTGGGCGCCAGCGCCTGCACCGCCCGCGAGGGGGCGGCCGCGGCGGCTCCGGCCGGCAAGGTCGACATCAACGCACCGCACGCGACCTCGCCGGACTTCGTCACCGAGCCGCTGTGGATCGAGTCCGCGGCGGGGCGCATCGACTATCGGGTCGAGATCGCCGACGATGACGCCGAGCGCCAGCACGGTCTGATGTTCCGCACCTCGATGCCGGACGGGCACGGCATGCTCTTCATCTTCCCGCAGGCCCGTCCGCAGGCCTTCTGGATGCGCAACACCTATATGCCGCTCGACATCATCTACATTGGTGCGGACAGCAGGATCGTCTCGATCCAGGCCAACGCGCGGCCGTTCGATGAAACCGCCCTCCCGTCGGAGGGGCCTGCCATCGGCGTGCTTGAAATCTACGGCGGCAAGGCCGCCCAGCAGGGCATCAAGCCCGGCGACCGCGTCCATCACCGGATGTTCGGCCAGTGAGCGCTTCGGAGGTTCCGGCCCCGCCGGAGGGGTTTGTTCCATCCAGTCGCGGCCCCTACACCACCCACAACGGCCCGATGTTCCACCGGCGGACGGAGGAGGGCGGGCTGGTCCACGCCTTCTTCGTGTTGCCGCGCCACTGCAACAGCATGGGCATCGTACACGGCGGCATGCTGTCGACCTTCTTCGACGGCGTCGTGGCCGGAGCGGTCGGCCGCGTCACTGGCGGCATGTCGGTGACCATCCACCTGTCGCTGGACTTCCTGTCGATGGCCCGGGCCGGCGAGTGGGTCTACGGCGAGGGCAGGGTCACCCGCCAGACCCGCGACCTGGTGTTCGTCGAGGGCCGCATCTACATCGGCGAGAAGGACGTTCTGCGCGGGTCGGGCGTGTTCAAGCCGATGAGGAAGAAGGCGGAGTAACCGGGTTAGTTGAGGCCGCCCCAGTGCCAGAGCGTCTCCCTGATCGCGAGGGCCAGGTGGACAGTCTCGATCCTCTCGTCTTCCAACCAGGCCCGCGCGGCGTCCCGAAGCCTGAGGATGTCGTCTTCCGTCAACGCCCCAAGGCGAGCGCGCGATGGCAGATCACCAAGGGCGGCCTGCCAGACCTCGGTCGC
>JBIKTU010000394.1:0-2937 GCA_044347965.1 Caulobacter sp. | reverse complement strand
GCGACCACCGCGACCAGAACGGCGACAACCGCCAGCAGGCCGAGCCCGACCTTGCCCAGAAGCTTCATGGGTTCCTCCCCGAACCTGTTTTGCGTCAGCTTGCGGCGGCGGGCGCGTCGCGTCCAGAGCCGCAGCCGGGGACATGCACTTCAGTGCGTGTCCCTATCGGCTTCAGGCTGCCAAACACCGTCATCCTCGCGCTCGTCGCGAGGACCCATGCGTGATGAGTTGCGGGATTTTCCGTGACGGCCAAGTCGAGGCTTTCGATCTTCGCCAGTGTGCATGGGTCGTCGCAACAAGTGCGACGATGACGGATCAGGTCGGGAACACGCACATTCCGGTCAGCTCCCCCTTCAGACCAGCGCCTCGAACTCCTCGACGAGGCGGGCGATGTCGCGCATGCCGGCGGTCCAGAAGTCCTTCCTGCGCGGATCGAGGCCGAACGGGGCCAGGGCCTCGACGTAGGTTTTCGTGCCGCCGGCGGCCAGCATCTCCTCGTAGAGGGGCGCGAAGGCGACCGGGTCCTCGCGGCGCTTCTCCATCAGGGCCCGCACCAGCAGGTCGCCGAAGGCGTAGGCGTAGACGTAGAAGGGCGCGTGCACGAAGTGGCTGACATAGGCCCAGTAGTGTTCGTAGCCGTCGTTCAGCCGGATGGCGGGGCCCAGGCTCTCGCCCATCACCTCCAGCCACAGCGCGCCGATCTCGTCGGGCGACAGCTCGCCCTCGCGCCGGGCGTCGTGGAACCGGGTCTCGAACTGGTGGAAGGCGATCTGGCGCACCACGCTGTTGAGGCCATCCTCGATCTTGCCGGCCAGCAGCGCCTTGCGGTCGGCGGGCGAGGCCTCGGCCAGCAGCCGCTCGAACACCAGTCCCTCGCCGAAGATCGAGGCCGTCTCGGCGAGCGTCAGCGGCGTGTCGGCCAGCAGGGTGCCGAGCGGGCTGCACAGGGTCTGGTGCACCGCGTGGCCCAGCTCGTGGGCGAGCGTCAGCACGTCGCGCCGCTCGCCCATGTAGTTCATGAACACGTACGGATGGCGGGTCGCCGTGACCGGGTGGCTGTAGGCGCCGGACTGCTTGCCGGGGCGCGGGCGGGCGTCGATCCAGGGCTGGGCGAAGAAGGTTCTGGCCTGGTCGGCGAACTTCGGGGCCAGGGCCTGGAAGCTCTCCAGCACCACGGTCTGGGCCTCCCGCCAGTCGTAGGTGCGCGGCGCGGCGGCGTCGAGCGGGGCGTTGCGGTCCCAGTAGTCCAGCGTCTTGCGGCCCATGGCCTTCGCCTTGGCGGCATAATAGCGATGGCTGGTCGCGGCGTAGCTTTCGACCACCGCCTCGGCCATGGCGTTCACCGCCTCGGCGTCGACCTCGTTGGCGATGTGCCGCGACTGGGCCGGGTAGTCGTACCGGCGCCAGCGATCTTCGACCTGCTTTTCGAAGGCCAGGGTGTTCATCACCAGGGCCATGGTCGGGGTGCGGTCGTGCAGCGCCTCGGCCAGCCCGTTGGCGGCCTGCTTGCGGCGCGCCGCCGACGGGTCGGACAGCCGGTTCAGCGCTTCGGGCAGGGTCAGGTACTCGCGGCCGACCTTGGCCGTCAGCTTCGCCAGGGTCTCGTCATAGAGACGGCTCCAGTTGGCGACGGCCGGGGCGCGATCGACCAGCAGCCGCTCCAGATCGGCCGACAGCTCGTGCGGCCGACTCAGCCGCAGGCGGCGCACCCAGGGCGCCCAGCGTCGGGCGACCGGATGGGCGGTGAACGCCGCCTCGATCTCGCTGTCCTCCAGTTCGTTGAGCTCCAGGGTGAAGAACAGGCTGTCGGCGGCGATCTGCGACGACCGGGCCCGCAGGTCGCCCTCGAACTTGGCCCAGGCCGCGTCGTCGCGCGCCGTGGAGGCGGCCAGTGAGGCGTAGGCCCCCACCGACCACAGGCCGTTGGTCGCCTGCTCGTACAGGTTCAGGCCCTGATCGATCAGCGCGCCCAGCCCCGCGGCGTCGGCGCGGCTTTCGACGAACCGGCCCTTGAGCGCGATCAGCGCGTCATTGGCCTGTTTGGCCTGGGCCAGATCCAGGTCGATGCGCGGATCGCCGCGGCCGGCGTAAAGGTCGGACAGGTCCCACTCGGGCAGGTCGGACGGGGCGGGGGGCTTGGCATGGGCGTTCATGGCCGGGGATATAGCCCTCCCTCCCCCTTGTGGGGAGGGTGGATCGGCGAGCGCAGCGAGACGAGACGGGTGGGGTGAGCCGGGCTCACCAGCCAGTGCTTAAACTGGCCACCCCTTGCCCCACCCTGGTCCGCCGCGCGGACCTGTCCCTCCCCACGAGGGGGAGGGAGGACGCCCCTAGACGAACCCCTTCCGCTTCCACCAGGCCAGCACCAGGTCCGGCCAGGCCTCGGCCGGCCGGCCCTTGGCGAAGCGCAGGCCGAAGCCGTGGCCGCCTTCCTCGAAGAGGTGCAGCTCGGTGGCGACCTTCGCCGCGCGCAGGGCGGACTCCAGCCGCAGGCTGTTCTCCGCCGGGACGGCCGTATCGTCGGCGGCGTGCAGCAGGAAGGTCGGCGGAGCGTCGGGGCGGGCGTTGGTCTCCAGCGACCAGACGCGCTCAAGCTCCGGGGTCGGAGACGGGCCAAACATCCGCTCCCGCGAGCCGGGGTGGGCGAAGGGCGGGCTCATCGTCGCCACCGGATAGACCAGCACCGCGCTGTCGGGCCGCGCTGACAGGGCGTCGATCTCGTCGACCGGGGCGTAGGTCGGTCGATCCCACATCAGGCCGAGGCAGCCCGCGACATGGCCGCCGGCCGAAAAGCCCATCACCCCGACCCGCTTCGGGTCCAGCCCCCTGGCCGCCGCCCGCGCCCGGACCAGCCGCAGCGCCCGTTGGGCGTCCTGCAGCGCCACGGCCGGTCCGGCCGCCCAGCCGTCGCCGGGCAGGCGGTAGCTGGCGACATAG
>JBIKTU010000393.1:0-2946 GCA_044347965.1 Caulobacter sp. | reverse complement strand
GGCCATCTACGCCGCCAGCCGCGGCGAGCGCGAAGGCTCGGCCGAGGAAGCGGCCCGACGGCTCGGATCAACTGTCATCCCGGCCGAAGCGTAGCGGAGCGCCGGGACCCAGGAGGTCAGGGTGCGTTTTTTGTCTGGGTCCCGGATCGCCTTCGGCGTCCGGGATGACAGGCTTTTGCGACTGTCGTCCTGTCGGTGAGGGAGGCGAACGGGAATCACCAGTCACCGTTTCCCGCTAACCCATGACCACCGAGGTCATAGAAATTCCCGCGAAGACGTCGTCGTTGAACCAGTCGATGGCGTCGTCCGCCGTGGCGGCCCCCAGGACGTAGAGCAGCGGCAGATAGTGTTCGGCGCTGTTGATCGACATCGCCGCATCCGGTCCCAGGGCCTCGAAGTCGATCAGCGGGCCGTGGTCGCGGGCCTCGATCAGCGCCTTGGCGGTCGCGTTGAATCGTGGGGCCCAGGCCGGGGTCCCGCCGCCGCGAAAGTCGACGTCGCGCAGATTGTGGACGATGTCGCCGCTGCCGACGATCAGCACGCCCTCGTCGCGCAACGCCGCCAGCCGTCGACCGGCCGCGTGGTGCCAGGCGTTCGGCCGCGCGCGGTCGAGGCTGAGCTGAACCACCGGCACATCGGCGTCCGGGTACATCGGCAGCAGCACGCTCCAGGCGCCGTGATCGAGACCGCGCGTCGGGTGCTGGACGACGGGGTCGGGCGCCAGCAGGTCGGCCACGCGGGCGGCCAGGGCCGGATCACCGGGCGCGGGATAGCGGACGTCGAACAGGGCCTGCGGAAAGCCGCCGAAGTCGTGGATCGTCTCCGGCGCCGGGGAGGCCGACACCGCCGTGGCGCCGCGCGTTTCCCAGTGGGCCGACACACAGAGGATCGCCTTCGGCCGGGGTAGCCGGCGGGCGGCTTCCGTCCAGCCGCGGCGCCAGGCGTTGTCCTCGATGGCGTTCATCGGCGAGCCATGACCGAGGAACAGGACGGGCATGCGGGCGGCGGTCATGGGCGCTTGTCCATATTGCAACAATATCGGTGACAGATAAGCGACGGTCCCGCGATTGCAACGACCTGCCTGAAACAGCCGGAGAATGTCCCTTGTCGGGAAACCTGACCCCGTCCGCGACACCCGCGCCCGTCGCGACCCGCGGCGGCGCGCTCGATGGCCTGCGGTTCATGGCGGCGCTGCTGATCGTCCTTTACCATTACGGACAGGATGCGCTGATCCCTCTCGAGACCCTGCATCCGGTCTTCGGACGGGGCTATCTGGCCACGGACTTCTTCCTGATCCTCTCGGGCTTCGTGCTGGGCCGCGCCTACGGGGCGCAGATCCTCGGCGGCCGGATCGGACTGTTCAGCTTCCTTCGGAAGCGGCTGGCCCGGATCTGGCCGGGGCAGCTGATCGTGCTCGCCGCGCTGGCGGCCGTGGTCGTCGCCGCCACGGCGGTCGGCTTCGCCCCGAGCCATGCGGAACATTTCACCCTCCCGGCCCTGCTGATGCAGGTCTTCATGGTCCAGGCCTGGGGTGTCCCGGGCGGCGGCGGCTGGAACCACCAGAGCTGGTCCCTGTCGGCGCTGCTGGTCTGCTATGCCGCCTTCCCGCTGGCCTGGCGCTGGATCAGCCGGCTGTCCAGCCCGACCGCCCTGATGTCGCTGGGCATGGCCTCGGTGATCGCCGGCGACCTGATCTGCGTAAGCCTGCTGGACCGCCACATCTACGACCTGGACTTCCACTTCGGCCTGGTGCGGGCCGCGCCGCTGTTCCTGCTTGGCGTGTGTATCGCGCGGGTCGTCGAGCAGGGCCGTCCGCCGGCCAGGACGGCCGGGCTCCTGGCCGGCGTCTCGATCCTGGCCCTGGCGCTCCTGCAGGTGACCGGACGTTTTGACCTGCTGAGTCTGACGGCCATCGCCGGCATTGTTCTGGCCTTCGGGCGCCTGCCGGTGGCCAGGCCCTCGGCGCTGATCGAACAGGGCGCCAAGCTGTCCTTCGCCCTGTTCATCACCCATGCGCTGACCGGGCTGATCTGGTTCGGCGCCCTCGGCGCGCTCCGCGAGAGCGTCAGCCTGCCGGCATGGCTCGACTGGACGCTCTGGGCCGCCTCTATCCCGGCCGCCCTGATCACGGCGGCGCTGTTCCACCGCCTGATCGACGACCCGATCCAGAAGTGGCTGGCGCCGCGGCTGACGGGGCGGGCGCGGGCCGAGGCTCCGGTGGCGGCGTAGGCATTGCGTCCTTCGACACGCCCGCTGGGCGGGCTGCTCAGGATGACGTGGTCAGAAACCCTTCCAACTACGTCATGCTGAGCAGCGTCCGTCGGACGCGTGTCGAAGCACGCAGAGCGTTTGTCCCTACAGATTCACCGACGCCGTCGAATTCGCCACCAGCATGGCTCTGCTTCTCAGCCGTCGGCCCAAGGAGGGCCCACGGATCGGAATCCTTCCGCGATGATACGAGCGTACAACCGTGCAAACTTGTAGGCTCGTTCGATCGTCGGAGCTTGGCACGACATCACCTGTCGATCGCAGCTCACGGTCACGAGATACTGTTCGTCGCCGGGCCTGCCGACTTCCTTGATCTCCATCGAGGTGATCGTGAAGATTCGCCATTCGACGTCCCGTTTCCACAGTCCGCCTGCCTCGACTTTCGTGCGGATCTCCGCCAGTTCCGCAGCGCTCTCGTTGCTGTGGTTGGGGCTATCGATCAGCTCCGCCCACTTCAAAGCACGTTGGAGGTCTGAACTTGAGTAGCCGTCTCCGGCGGCCAACGTTTCATGCTCCCTGAGAAGACGAGCGATCTCGGCCTCACGGTCATTCGCCATCGTCTAGGCGTCCAGCCCGATGTCCAGCACGCTGGCCGAGTGGGTCAGGGCCCCGACGCTGATGACATCCACGCCGGTCTCGGCGATGTCGCGGACCGTTTCCAGGGTCACCCCGCCGGAG
>JBIKTU010000392.1:0-2948 GCA_044347965.1 Caulobacter sp. | reverse complement strand
GCGCTGGCTACGGTCGCGGCCGGCGGTCTGGCGACCCTGGAAGAGATTCCGAACGCCATGGTCAGGCTGGAGCGCCGCCCGACCCTTGACGATGTGGCGCGCTACTATCCGGAGCGGGCGCTGCGCGAAGACCTCGAAGGCAGCGCCGAGCTGCTTTGCCTGATCGACATCAGTGGCCAGCTGCGTCCGTGCCTCGTCATCTCGGAGACGCCTGCCGACTATTCGTTCGGCCTGGCATCCACGCGGATCGCCCGCAGTATCCGCACAACGCCAAAGGCCGCAGACGGCCGCGTCGCCGCCGGACGGACCACGCGGGTGAAGCTGAGTTTCCGGTTGCCGGATTGACCAGGGAACCTGCCTCAGGACTCGCGATCTCTACGCTGGCCCGACCGGCCTCCTATGCCGCGGCGTCTGCTGCCCGACCAGACGGCGTCTCGGCCGCCGACGGCACTTCCTGAACGTAGCGTTCGATCGCGGCGGCGCGCCGGGCCATGTCCAGAACGGCCGGCGGGGCGTCGTCGGGGGCCTCGGCGACCAGGGCGATCAGGTCGCGGGCGATGGCCTGCAGGCGCGGGGCGCTGGCGATCAGCCGGGCCTGGCGCTCTATCCTGCACGGATCGCGGTCGTACTCGGCCCCCGGCGTGCGCCAGCCGCCCCAGTCGGCGGGATCGGTGACCACGACGGGGTAGGTGCCCGGGAAGGGGTGGTGGGTGCAGTCGCCTTCCTGCTGCCATTTGTTCTTGGCGCGCATCAGCCGCCAGCCGGCGCCGCCGGTTCCGCCATCGGCGTCCTCGACCCGGTCCTCGGGCTTCAGCTCATGGGCGTGGAACTCACGGCCAAGCCCCACATCGTAGGTGACGCGCACCGGCTCATCGAAGCCCTTGGCCCAGATCGGCACGATCTTGTCGATGGTCGCCCAGGCGCCGACGCTGTCGACCCAGACCTTCTGGTTCTTCTGGAAAACGGCCTTCGCCATGCGCCCGCGCCATCAATCAATCCAACGGTGCATAAGAACCTGAATTCATTGACGCGAGGTCAATCTTTCCCCCGGCGCAAACCCGTCTACATTGCCTCTCGACAAGCACGCGCGCGATCACAGCGCGGCGGGAGGATGCCGTGAACTTCGATTATTCCGACGACCAGAAATTCCTGAAGAACGAGGCGCGCAAGTTCCTTGACGCCCACAGCACCAGCGCGGCCGTCCGCGTCGTGCTCAACGATGATGCCGTGTCCTACGACAAGGCGCTGTGGAAGGGCGTCGCCGAACAGGGCTGGCTCGGCGCCGCGATCCCCGAGGAGTTCGGCGGTCTTGGCCTCGGCCACGTCGAGCTGTGCGCCATCGCCGAGGAGCTGGGCCGCTCGGTGGCCCCGATCCCCTTCGCCTCGACCGTCTACTTCGTCGCCGAGGCGCTCATGCTGGCCGGCAACGACGAGCAGAAGGCCGAGCTGCTGCCGAAGATCGCCGCCGGCGAGATCATCGGCTGCTACGCCACCTCCGAAGGTCCGGGCGTCGTCGACGCCAAGTCCCTGACCTGCAAGGTCGAGGGCGACCGGCTGACCGGCGTGAAGATCCCGGTGACCGATGGCGACATCGCCGACGTCGCCCTGGTGCTGGCCAGCGAAGGCGGCAAGCCGTCGCTGTTCCTTGTCGACCTGAACGGCGAGGGCGTCGCCCGCGAGACCCTCAAGAGCCTCGACCCGACCCGCGGCGTGGCCAAGCTGACCTTGAGCGGCGCGCCGGCCAGGCGCATCGGCGCGGCGGGCGAGGGCCTGAGCATCAGCGAGCAGGTCTTCGACCGCGCCGCCGTGCTGCTGGCCTTCGAACAGACCGGCGGCGCCGACAAGTGCCTCGAGATGGCCCGGCAGTATTCGCTCGAGCGCTACGCCTTCGGCCGGGTGATCGGCGGCTACCAGGCCATCAAGCACAAGCTGGCCGACATGTACGTCAAGAACGAGGTCGCCCGCTCCAACGCCTACTACGGCGCCTGGGCCCTCAACACGAACGCCGCGGAGCTGCCGGTGGCGGCCGCCGCGGCGCGGATCGCGGCCAGCGAAGCCTACTGGTTCGCCTCCAAGGAAAACATCCAGACGCACGGCGGCATGGGCTTCACCTGGGAGGTGGACTGCCACCTCTACTACCGCCGCTCACGCCAGCTGGCCCTCGTGGCCCACGCGCCGAAGGTCTGGAAGGAGCGGCTGGTCTCGCAACTGGAACGCCGCAACGCCGCCTGACACAACAACCATTGTCATCCCGGCCGTAGAGCCTGGACCCCGCAACGGAGCCTCGCGCTCCAGGGGCCCGGCTTGGCCCCAGCCCCGACCGGGATGACCGCCCTGGAGAGACGAGATGGACTTTAACGACAGCCCCGAAGAAGCCGCCTACCGCGACGCCGCTCGCACCTGGCTGGAAAAGAACGCCGCCGAGCACAAGGGCGGCGCCAGCGCCAACGGCCGCCGGCCCAACAGCCCCGAGCACATGGCGCTCGCCAAGTCCTGGCAGGCCAAGAAGGCCGACGCCGGCTACGCCTGCATCACCTGGCCCAAGGAGTGGGGCGGGGCCGGCGGCACGCCGATCCAGTCGGTCATCTTCGGCCAGGAAGAGGCCAAGGTCGGCGTCAACTACGGCTACTTCACCATCGGCCTGGGCATGTGCGTCCCGACCGTGATGGCCTTTGCCGACGCCGACACCAAGACCCGCTTCGTCAAGCCGGCGATGCGCGGCGAGGAAATCTGGTGCCAGCTGTTCTCCGAACCGGCCGGCGGCTCCGACGTCGCCGCCTCGCGCACCCGCGCCATCCAGCAGGATGACGGCGACTGGGTTATCAACGGCCAGAAGGTCTGGACCACCGGCGCCCAGTACTGCGACTACGGCATCCTCCTGGTCCGCACCGACCCCGACGTGCCCAAGCACAAGGGCATGACCATGTTCTGGATCGACATGCACGATC
>JBIKTU010000391.1:0-2953 GCA_044347965.1 Caulobacter sp. | reverse complement strand
GATCATCGCCGCCGTCCCGGCCCTGGCGCCCTGCCGGGCGCAGCTGGCCGGCCGGGCCACGCTGTGCCGACGGGTCGAGGTCGTTCCCATCGAATGCGTGGTGCGCGGCTACCTCTCCGGCTCGGCATGGAAGGAGTACGCCGCCACCGGCACCCTGGCGGGCGAGGCGCTGCCCGCTGGCCTGCGCCAGAGCGAGCGCCTCGACCCGCCGGTGTTCAGCCCGGCGACCAAGGCCGAGACGGGCCATGATGAGAACATCCCCGTCTCCCGCATGATCGAGCTGGTGGGCGCCGACCTCGCCGCCGAGCTGGAGCGCCTCAGCCGCACGGTCTACGCCGCCGGGCGCGACGCCGCCGCCGAGCGCGGCCTCGTCCTGGCCGACACCAAGTTCGAGTTCGGGCGCGACGCCGCCGGCCGGGTCGTGCTGATCGACGAGGTGATGACCCCCGACAGCTCCCGCTACTGGCCGGCGCAGGGCTGGTCCATCGGCGAGGTCCCGCCCAGCTTCGACAAGCAGCCCCTGCGCGACCACCTCGACGCCGAGCGCGCCGCCGGACGCTGGAACGGCGAGGCGCCGCCCCCGCCCCTGCCGCAGGCGGTGATCGACGCCATGTCGGCGCGGTACCTGGACCTCTACCGGCGCATGACGGGCGACGACCTGGCGGTCTAGATTCGATCGACATCACAGCGGGCGATGGTCGTCGCCCCCGGTGCTCCCCTCTGGGGGAGCTGTCAGCCCGACAGGCTGACTGAGGGGGTGTGGCGCCCTTGAACTGACCCCCTCCGTCTCGGCTTCGCCGAGCCACCTCCCCCAGAGGGGAGGATCAGCGCGCCGTCCGCGAAAACCATGAATGTCGACTGGCGCTAGCCGAGCAGTTCCCCGGTGTGCTCGCCGAGCTTCGGAGAGCGCTGTCCCGGCATCCGCTCGCCGTCGATCCTGACCGGCGCGGCGAGCATCTGCAGCCCCTGCGGCGCATCCGGATGGTCGACGACATCGCGCATGCCGACCTCGACCACGAACGGATTGTCCAGCGCTTCGGTCAGGCTGTTCACCGGGCCGAACGGCACGCGGCCGCCCAGCAGGGCTGTCCAGTCCGCGTTGGTCCGGGTCGCGAACAGGCCGTCGATGGCCTCGGTCAACGCCGGCAGGTTGGCGCGACGGGCGGCGAGGTCGGCGAACCGCGGGTCGGCGGCCAGGTCCGGGCGTCCGGCCAGGGCGCAGAGCTCATCCCAGAACTTCTGGGTCATGCACATGAGCTGGCCGTAGCCGTCGGCGGTCTTCACCCGCTGAACCGGGGCCAGCGAGGGGTGGGCGCCATTGGGCAGGCGTTCGGTCACATGGCCGGCGTTCATGGCCCAGACCGCCGGATAGCTCAGCTGATGGAGCGCCACGTCGAACAGGCAGACATCGACGTCGCACCCCTCGCCGGTCGCGCGGGCCGACAGGATCCCGGACACCACCCCGAACGCGAAGGTCGCGCCGCTCATGAAGTCGATGATCGAAACGCCCATCCGGGTCGGCGGCCCGTCCGGCTCACCGGTCAGGCTCATCAGCCCGCATTCGGCCTGCATCGGATAGTCGTAGCCGGGCCATCCCTCGCGACTGTTGCCTCGCCCATAGGCCGACAGGTGCCCGCAGACGATGGCCGGATTGATGTCCTTGAGCGCCTCGAAGGTGAGCCCCAGCTTCGCGGGCTGATCGCCGCGCAGGTTGTTGACCACCGCCTCGGCCGAGGCGACCAGCCGCTCGAAGTCCTCGCGCCCCTGGCCGGTCTTCAGCTCCACCGCCGCGCTCTTCTTGCCGCGCGAGAAGGTCTGGAAATACTGGCTGTCGTTCTCGCCCAGCAGGAAGGGGCCGGTCGGTCGCGAAGCGTCGCCGCCCAGCGACGGGCTTTCGATCTTGATCACCTCCGCGCCCAGCTCCGCCATGAGCAGGGTGGCGTAGGGCCCGGCGCCGAAGTGTTCGATGGTCAGGACGCGAACGCCCTCGAGCGGTCGCTTCACCAGTAACCTTCCATGAGCTCGGTAGACCAGGCGGGCTGGCGGATGGCGCCGCGCGGCTGGAACTCGGCCATGACCGGCTTGATGTCCAGCACCGGGGTGCCGTCGATGGCGTCCAGGCCCTCGACCTCGATGGCCAGGCCGTCGACGGCGATCACCTTGCAGACCGAGACACCGAGGCGATTGGGGCGGTTGCGTCCGCGCTGGGCGAAGATGCCGACCAGAGGCCAGTCCTCCCGGCCGCGCGGCCGGCGGGCGCCGGTGGTGATCTGGTCCTCCGTGATCTGGTCGAACACGAAGATGATCTCGGCATGGGAGAAGTCGCAGAGGCCGAACAGCGCCTCTGGTCCGAACCGGTCGGCGTCCAGCGCGATGCGGGCGCGGCTCGGTCCCCAGTCGTCGTCGATGGCCTCGACACGGCCGCCCCGGACGTAGCCGACGGGTTCAAGCATGAAACGCATTCCGACCTCCTGAACTGACACCGCCGGGCTAGGCCCGTCGCCGGCGAGGGTCAAGGCGGCCAGGACATCCTTGCTCATAAGAACCATTCGCATTAAGCGCGGCGCCCCAGCTGTTCCGGAGCTTCCCTTGACCCAGTCCGTCCTTGGCCGCCTGCGCCGCTGTTGCTGGGCGTCACCGGCACGGTGATGTGGCTGCGTCGTCGAGCCCTCAGCGCGCATCTCCGGGCGCAGCGGACGTGACGAGGCCTTGTTGCGAATAATTCGCATTGCAAGTTGGGGATGGCAGCTCTAAGAACGCCTCGCAATCTCAGGCTGCCGCCACACTGATCGGGGGCAGAGCGGCTGAAAGCGCGAGACCGCCTCGTACTCGCGATCCAGCCATCCGGACTCGAGATCAGACAGGGAATTCCATGCGCGCGCTTCTCGCTTCCACGGCCATCCTCCTCTTGCTCCCGGCGGCGGCCTCGGCGGAGGAGCTGGGAACGCAGCTG
>JBIKTU010000389.1:0-2955 GCA_044347965.1 Caulobacter sp. | reverse complement strand
CCGGCGGCCGCATCGCGGGGACTGTCGCCATCGCCTGCGGCGCTGCGTTGCTGCTGGCGGCCGGCTGACCGAGAAAGAGCGGGACGCGGAGGGTCCGCAGCGTTATCAGGCTCGCTTCCCCGCAAGACAGCCGGCCGCCATGACCCTCTCGATCAGACCCTGCACGCCGGACGACGCCGTCCGCCTCTCCATCGTCGCCAGCGCGACCTTCCTGGAGACCTACGCCGGCATCGTCGATGGCCCCGACATCATCCATCACTGTCAGACGACACACGCCCCGGCGTCCTACGCGGCCCTGCTCGCCGACCCGTCGCGCAAGCTGTTCCTGGCCGAGATCGACGAGGGCCGCGCGCCCGTCGGCTTCCTGCTGATGGGGCCCTGCGACCTGCCCGTGCCGGCCGAGCCCGGCGACCTGGAGCTGACGCGGATCTACGCCCTGCACCGTTTCCACGGCGGCGGCCTCGGCCAGATGATGATGGATACCGCTGTCGAGACCGCCCGGGCGGCGGGCGCGCGGCGTCTGCTGCTGGCGGTCTACAGCCGCAACGGCCGGGCGCTGGCCTTCTACGGCCGCAACGGCTTCAAGCAGGTCGGCACGCGGGTCTTCCACGTCGGCGACAACGGCTACGACGACTTCGTGCTGGCGAAGGCGTTGTAGCCGTTAGGGTCGGGGACAGTTCAAGGTGTCCCAAGGGACATCTTAAACTGTCCCCTATGGCTCAGCGCGCCGTCATGCCGCCATCGATGACCAGCTCCGCGCCGGTCATGTAGCGGGACTCGTCCGAGGCCAGGAACAGCACGCCCTGGGCGATGTCGACGGGCCAGCCCTTGTGGCCCAGCGGGGTGGTGACGGCGGTGATGTCATCCAGGTTCAGGGTGCGCTGCGGGCCGGCGTTGCCGCCGTCGGCGACGGTGCTGGAGATGGTGTCCCAGATCGGCGTCTCGATGATGCCCGGGTGGATGGAGTTGACCCGCACGCCGTCGCGGGCCGCGGCGCACTCCATGGCGGCGGCCTTGGTGAACAGCCGCACCGCGCCCTTGGTGGCGCAATAGGCGGTCATGTTGGCCGCGCCGGTCAGGCCGGCGATCGAGGACACGTTGATGATGCTGCCGCCGCCGCCCTGGCGCATCAGCGGCAGGCTGTGTTTCACGCCCAGGAAGACGCCCTCGACGTTGATCGCCTGCTGCCGGCGCCAGTCGGCGAGGCTGAACTCGGTGACCGGGCCGCCGATGCCGATGCCGGCGTTGTTGACCAGGATATCCAGCCGGCCGAAGGCGGCGCGGACCTGCTCGACCACGGCGATCCAGGCGTCCTCGCCGGTCACGTCGTGCGGGATGTAGATGGCGTTGGCGCCGATGGCGGCGGCGACCTCTCGGCCCTTGTCGTCCTGGATGTCGGTGAGGGCGACTTTCGCCCCTTCCGCCGCCAGCAGCTCGGCGCAACTGCGCCCGATGCCGCTCGCGGCGCCTGTGACCAGGGCGACCTTGCCCGCTACGCGTCCCGTCATGCGCCTCTCCCGTGGCTTTTTGTTATCGGCGATAAGTTGGACCGTGAGGGCCGGGCTGTCCACCGCGCGTTGCGACAATCGCCACGGTTCGCCGGACTGGCAGGAGCGGCCGAGGTTCTGCTAACGCTGCTTTCAACATCGAGGGCGAAGGCTCCGGGGAACAGGGGGGAGACGGCTATGAAGCGGTTCGCGAGCAGCGGAGCGCGCATCTGCGCGCTTGGATTGGGCGCGCTGGCGATGGCGCCGGCCACGGCGCTGGCGGCGGCTCCGGGGGCGGCCGATCCGGCGGCGACGGCCTGGATTCTTTCGGCCTCGGCCCTGGTCCTGCTGATGACCCTGCCGGGCCTGGCCCTGTTCTACGGCGGCCTGGTGCGCGAGAAGAACGTGCTGTCGGTGCTCATGCAGTGCGTCGCCATTGCCTGTGTCTGCACCGTCCTCTGGCTGGCGGTCGGCTACAGCCTGGCCTTTTCCGGAACCGCCGGCTTCATCGGCGACCTGAACAAGGTCTTCCTTGGCGCCGACCCGCGCGCCGCCCTGGTCGGCTCCCTGCCGGAGCCGGTGTTCTTCCTGTTCCAGACGACCTTCGCGATCATCACGCCGGCGCTGATCATCGGGGCGGTGGTCGAGCGGGCGCGGTTCGCGGCCGTGTTGCTGTTCTCCGGGCTCTGGCTGCTGGCGGTCTACGCGCCGGTGACCCACTGGATCTGGGGCGGCGGCTGGCTGGCGAAGCTCGGGATCATGGACTACGCCGGCGGTCTGGTGGTGCACGCCACGGCCGGCGTCTCGGCGCTGGTCTTCGCGATGCGGGTCGGTCCGCGCGAGAGCTTCCCGCGCGACCAGGCGCCGCCGCACAATCCTGGCATGACGATGATCGGCGCCGGCCTGCTGTGGGTCGGCTGGTTCGGCTTCAATGGCGGCAGCGCGCTGTCGGCCGGGGCCGACGCCGGCATGGCCATCGTGGCCACCCATGTCTCGGCCTGTGTCGCGGGCATGGTCTGGGGCGCTGTCGAGTGGATCCGCTTTGGCCGCCCGAGCATGATCGGCGTGGTCACCGGCGTGGTGGCCGGCCTCGCCACCGTCACGCCGGCCTCAGGCTTCGTCGGTCCCGCGGGCGGGCTGGTGCTCGGCGCGGCCGGCAGCCTGGTCTGCTTCTACGCGGTCCACCTGGTGAAGGGACGGCTGAAGATCGACGATTCCCTGGACGTCTTCGCCGTTCACGGCGTGGGCGGCATCCTCGGCATCCTGCTGGTGTCGGTGCTGGCCAGTCCGGCGCTCGGCGGCGCGGGCTTCCCGGCCGGACACGGCATCGGCGCGCAGCTAGGCGTCCAGCTGCTGGGCCTGGCGGCGGTCGTGATCTGGTCCGGGGTGGTGAGTCTGGGCCTGCTGTGGGTCGTCAATCGTCTGGTCGGCCTGCGCGCCAGCGACATCGCCATCGAGGACGGTCTGG
>JBIKTU010000390.1:0-2955 GCA_044347965.1 Caulobacter sp. | reverse complement strand
GCAACGCCCCGGCCTCTACCTTCAACAGGGTGATCAGGGCCTCGCCCTCGACGGCGGAATAGGCCTCGCCCCACAGCTTCAGGCCCATGAACACCCAGGCCGCGGCGTCGACCAGCAGGGCCGCGCAGGCGATCCAGATCGCCGCCCGCGGATCGCGTTGGGCGGTGTTCAGCGACACCATGCGAAGCACCCCGGCTGCGATCACGGCGGCGAACGGTTGCCACAGCCAGGCCGACGCGGCCGGGACCAGCCAGCGGGCGAGGTCGACATCACCGATCACCGGCAGGAAGCTGCCAACGGAGACCAGGAAGCCACGCACCTCGTCGGGGGAGATGGTCCCGCCCAGTCGCGCCGCATGCGGGATGGCATGAAAGGCAAAGGCCGCCATGACCACGATGGTCACGACAAGACCCCGCCAGCCCGCGTCGCCGGACGACCGATAGAGGCGGGGCGCCCGTTTGCGGCGGCGCTCGGCCCGTCGCGCCCGACCCGACGGCTCGGCGTCGACGGTGCTGTTCCCGACCCGCTCGGTGGAGCCCAGGTTCACGGTGCTGTTCTGCACCCGCGCGGGGGAGCCGAGGTTGACCGTGCTGTTCTCCATGCGCGAGCCCGAGCCGATGTTGACGTCCTGGCCTCCCGTCCACGGCCAGCGAAAGCCGCCGCCGCGGGAAACGATGTCGTTGTTCCTGTGCTCGCCGGCCATCAGCCCCGGCCGCCCTGTTGCCAGTTGATCCGCCGCTGGGTGTTGGGGCCGAACAGCGTCGCGGTCAGGAACAGGAACACGAATTCGGCGACCAGCAGCCGCCAGGCCCCGTCGCGGACGGCCTCGGGCGCCTCGGCGAGCAGGCTTCTGCCGAACAGCAGCCAGGCCGCGCCCTCCACCACCAGGGCCGCCATGGCCCAGCCGACCGCGTCGAGGATGCCCCGCGACGTCATCCGCACCGCCTGCAGGCGCAGCAGCAAGGCCGCCAGCCCGACCCACCACGGCAGCCACAGCCATCCGGCGAGGATGTCGGTCAGCGGCGCGGCCTGGTCCGGGAGCCGGGCGACGAACGAGGCCAGCCAGGCGCGAGGAGCCTCCGGCTCAAGCAGGTTTGCCGCGTGCGGCAGCGCGAACAGGACGGCGAAGACCAGGAAGAAGGGGGCCATCCAGACCGCGGGATAGCCACCCAAGGGCTGTTCAGCCGACTTCGCGGGCTTCTGCGGAGCGCTGGAGCGCGCCTTTCGCCGGGGCCGCTGCGGAACGGCGTCGCCTGCCGCATCGGCGCGCGGCGCGAAGAGCCCCTTCACGGCGGCCAGCACATCCGCCGCCTTTTGCAGCCGGCTCGGCTCCGGCCCGGAAACGATCTCGCCCTGGCCAGGGTCCTTCGGATCTTTGTCCTGCATGAGCGTTCGCCCCGTTCGCGCGCAGCCTAGGCGCGTGAGGGCGGCGGTAGCAAGCGCGGTAGAACGGGGTCAGCCCGCCAGAAGCTGGAACCAGGCTATCAGGAGGGAGAGCGCAACGACCAGACACAGCACAAGCATGGCCAAGGGCACCGGTTGTACGCCCCGGCGCAGCTGTTTCTGGGCCAAGCCGCCGGTGGGTTCCAGGAAGGCCCAGAACAAGGACGCCCAGGCGCTCGTCACGACCTGCGGATGCTTGCGCCATTTCAGCGCTTCCGGATCGGCCTTCCGATGCGGGGCGATCAGGGCGTAAGCGGCCTCCGCCTCGTCCTCGACGACCAGAAGCCGGAAGCCGCCCAGGGCCTGCCAGAGAAAAAAGTCCGTCGAGCCACGATACTCTTCCGGCAGGAAGGGCAAGATGCCATTCGCCCGGAGCATACTCGCGGCGACCTGCGCCTCGTAGAGGTCCGCGAACCTAGCGATCTGTACGAGTGACAACGCCGCCCCCTGCCAAGCGCGAACAGCGTGGCGCGGTGCAGGCCCGCTGTCCAGTCCGACCGATCAGCCCAGCGGAACAGGCAGGCCGTGGCGTTCCGCGAGGAACCGGCAGATCGGCTTGGGATCGATCACGAACCAGTTGCCGTTGACCTGCTGGGCATCCGGATGGTCGGACGGCCCGCCCAGGACCAGAACCGGCATGCTCTGGTTCTCCTCGCCGACCAGGTCGACGATCGCCGCGCGTGGGCGCGGGAACGGGTAGTAGATGATCTCGAGCGTCTCGCGGACCTGCGGGAAATAACCGAGGAAACCCTCGACCATGGCGCAGGGGCCGCAGAAGGACGGGATCCCGTCCTTGTCGAACCCGGGCGCCAGCAGGAACAGCCGTTCCCTGGCCAAGCGCTAGACGTCCAGCAGCAGACGCTGCGGGTCTTCCAGGGCTTCCTTGACCTTGACCAGGAAGGTGACCGCGCCCTGGCCGTCGACGACGCGGTGGTCGTAGCTGAGCGCCAGGTACATCATCGGGCGGATGACGATCTGGCCGTTCACGACCATCGGACGGTCCTGGATCTTGTGCATGCCCAGGATGCCCGACTGCGGGGCGTTGAGGATCGGCGTCGACATCAGCGAGCCGTAGACCCCGCCGTTCGAGATGGTGAAGGTGCCGCCCTGCATGTCCTCGATGGTCAGATGGCCGTCGCGAGCCTTCTTGCCCAGGGCGCCGATGGCCTTCTCGATCTCGGCGAGATCCATGCCGTCGGCGTCACGCACGACCGGGACGACCAGGCCCTTCTCGGTGCCGACGGCGACGCCGATGTCGTAGTGGTTCTTGTAGATCAGGTCCGTGCCGTCGATCTCGGCGTTGACGTCAGGGATGGCCTTCAGCGCCGCGACGCAGGCCTTCACGAAGAAGCTCATGAAGCCCAGCTTCACGCCGTGCTTCTTCTCGAACTGGTCTTTGTAGGCGTTGCGCAGGGCCATCACCGCCGTCATGTCGACCTCGTTGAAGGTCGTCAGCATGGCGGCGTTGTTCTGGGCTTCCTTCAGACGGCGCGCGATGGTCTGGCGCAGGCG
>JBIKTU010000026.1:0-10458 GCA_044347965.1 Caulobacter sp. | reverse complement strand
ATCCCAGGGCCTCGGCTGGGAGGGCGAGGGCTTCACCGACAAGGAGCTGGAGCAGACCCGCAACTGGCTGGGCGGCAAGGCCACCACGATCTACGGCGGCTCCGCCGAGATCCAGAACAACATCATTGCCAAGCGTATCCTTGGCCTTCTTGATCACCAGTAGGGAGCGCGCGTCATGGCCGTTCTGACCGAAGAACAATCGATGCTGCGCGACGCCGCCAGGGCGTGGGTGCAGGAAAAGGCGCCCGTCGGCGCGCTGCGCAAGGCGCGGGACAGCGGCAGCCTGCTCGGCTATGCGCCGGAGGCCTTCGCCGACATGGCCGCCATGGGCTGGGCCGGTGTTGTTGTCCCCGAGGCCCACGGCGGCTCGGAGTTCGGCTACCTGAGCCTGGGCCTGGTGCTGGAGGAACTGGGCCGCACCCTGGCCGCATCGCCGCTGGCGGTGTCGTCCATGGCCGCGGCCTATGCATTGGTCCGCGCCGGAACCGACGAGCAGAAGGAATGCTGGCTGTCGGCCATCGCCGCCGGCCAGGCCGTCGTCGCCCTGGCCGTTGACGAGGGCCCGCGCCATGACCCGGTGCGGACCGCGCTGAAGGCCGAGGCCTCCGGCGGCGGCTGGCGTCTGTCCGGCGCCAAGGCCTTCGTGGCCGAGGGCATGGCGGCGACGGCCTGTATTGTGGCCGCGCGCACCGCCGGCGCGCCCGGTGATGAAGCGGGTGTCACCCTGTTCCTCGTCCCCGCCGACGCGACGGGCCTGACCCGGTCCCCGCGCCACCTGGCCGACAACCGCGACTATGCGGCGCTCAGCTTCGACGGGGTCGAGGTCGGCGCCGAGGCTGTTCTGGGGAACGCCGGAGACGGCTATGCCCTCCTTGAACGCACGCTCGACGTCGCCCGCATCGCCGTCTCGGCCGAGATGCTGGGCATGGCCGCCCAGGCTTTCGACACCACGCTGGACTACCTCAAGACACGCGTGCAGTTCGGCCAGACCATCGGCAGCTTCCAGGCCTTGCAGCACCGGGCCGCGAAGATGTTCAGCGAGCTGGAGCTGGCCCGGTCCTGCGTCGAGGCGGCGCTGTCCGCCATCGACCAGGACGGCGACGATCTGGCCCAGCAGGCCGCGCTGGCCAAGGCCGTGGCCGGCGACACCCTGAACCTGATCTCCCGCGAGATGGTCCAGATGCACGGCGGCATCGGCATGACAGACGCCCACGACGCCGGCCTCTACCTCAAGCGGGCCCGGGCGGTTGAAACCCTGTTCGGGTCGACGGCCTGGCATCGCGATCGCTGGGGGAGGATGCAGGGCTATTGACCCACAACCCCTTCAGTAGCGTGCGGAGTTCAGCCGGACATGGATGAGCCGGCCAAGGCGGACGCGGCGGCCACCGCCGTCGCGTCCGCGCCCGACGATCTGGCGACCCGCGAGGCCGCCTACGAGACCTTCGTCTGGGACAATCTGCGCCGGAACTACATCGGCAACTTCGTGCACGGCATGCTGGGCATGACGGGCTTTCGCCTGATCAACGCCCCGACCTTCATGCCGGCCTACCTGCACCTGGTCGCCGGCTCCAACACGGTTGTCGGCCTTGGCCTGGCGCTGCAGCAGATGGGCGGGATCATCTCCCCGCTGGTGGCCGGCGCCGCCATCGAACACCGGCCGAAGATCATGCCGATAGCCATCATCCTGGGCAGCCTGGGGCGGCTGGCCATCCTGGGCATGGCGCTCACCGGCTGGTTCCTGCGGGACCAGGCGCAGGTCCTGACCCTGCTGCTGTTCGTCTTCCTGTTCGGCGTCTTCATGGGCGCCCAGCGGGTGGCCTTCACCCTGCTGATGTCGCGGGTGATCCCGATCAGTCTGCGCGGACGGCTGCAGGCCTGGCGCAACGCGGTCGGCGGCCTGATCGCCGCCGTGCTGGCCTATGTGTCGGGCAAGTATCTGATCGGCGCCAACGTGCTGGGCAATGGCTACGCCACCACCTTCATCCTGGCCTTCCTGCTGACCAGCGCCGGCCTGTGGTTCCTGCAGCACCAGATCCGCGAGCCGATCCCGCCGACGATCCGCGAACCGGTCCGTTTGCGCGACCGTATGCGTGACATCCCCGGTCTGATCGCCGCTGATCCCGGTTACCGCTGGTTCCTGATCATGCAGATGCTGGCCACCTCGGCCCGGATCGCCACGCCGTTCTACATCCTGCACGTCGGCTCCACGATGCACCTGGACGGCGCGACGCTGGGCCTGCTGTCGCTGGCCTACCTGGGCGCCGACACCGTTTCCAACATCGTCTGGGGCTACCTCGGCGACCGGTCCGGCTTCCGGGTCGTTCTGGTCCTGTCGATCGCGATCTGGATCGTCTCAACGCTGCTGTTGCTGACCATGAGCGCGCCGTGGGCGGTGTTCCTGGCCTTCTTCGGCCTCGGCGCGGCCCTGGCAGGCTACATGATGGCGTCCAACACCATGATCCTGGAGTTCGGCCACCGCGACGACCTGTCGATGCGGATCGGCATCTCCGCGACGGCGGAAGGCGTTACCGCGACGATCGGCCCGCTGATCGGCGGCGCCGTCGCCGACCTGCTCGGCTACAATGTCGTCTTCGGCGCCTCGCTTGGCCTGCTGGTGGCGGCGCTGCTGACCCTGACGGTGATCAAGGATCCGCGGCGCCGGACCGTCAGGTAAGTTCCTCGGACGAATAGCCCAGGATCTCGCGGGCGATGATCAGCCGCTGGATCTGGCCGGTGCCCTCGTAGATGTCGCTGATCCGGCCATCGCGCAGGAACTTCTCGACCAGGTGGTCGTGGCTGACCGACATGCCGCCGAGCAGTTCCATGGCCGCCTGCGGGATGGTCCGGCAGACCTCGCCGCCCTTGGCCTTGCAGACCGAGCTCTCCAGATTGTTGGACTTGCGCACGTCGTTCAGCCAGGCGGCGTGCAGCACCGACAGGGTGGCCGCCTCGGTGTCGGCCTCCATCTCGATCAGCCGCTGCTCCGGCGCGCTGCGCTGGTTGTAGCTGCGGGTCCAGTCGACCTCGACCCCCTCTTCAGCCAGGGCGGTCCTGGCGAACTCGAGCGCGCCCTTCGCCTTGGCCACGCCGCCGGAGGCCACGGCCGGGCGGGTCATGTTGAAGGTCTTCATGACGCCCTTGTAGCCGGCCGAGCCGCCGTCCTTCGGGACGGTCTCGTCGCCGCCCAGCAGGGCGTCGCGCGGCACGCGGCAGTCGCGGAAGCTGTAGGCGGCGGTGTCCGACGAGCGGATGCCGAGCTTCTTCTCCTGACGGACCAGTTCGAAACCCGGCGCGTCCTTCAGGACCAGGAACGACTTGATGCCGGCGCGGCCCGCCGACTTGTCGATGGTCGCCCAGACGATGGCGCCGTCGCACTTGACCCCGTCGGTGACGAAGATCTTGTCGCCGTTGATCACCCATTCGTCGCCGTCCAGCCGGGCCGTCGCCTGGATGGCCTTGGTGTCGGAGCCGACGTTGGGCTCGGTGATCGACATGGCCAGGAAGAGGTCGCCCCACTTGGCCTTCTGCTCGGGCGTGCCGGCCGACTGCAAGGCGGCGTTGCCCAGACCGCTGGCCCGGCCGGCCGGCATGGCGAGACCAAGGCCCCGTGTCACGCCGGTGGTCGAGCCCCGCGCGATGCTGACGGCCATCATGAAAGTCATCATCGGGGTATCGCCGGGCTTGCGCTGGCCGAAGAGCGGGAAGACCTCCTCGAAGCCGCGCTCGCCCTCGAGCCGCGTGGGCGGGGTCTCGTGCTCGTGATCCTCGTAGTAGCGAGCGTGCCGCGATGTGGACTCGCCGACCTCGACGACCTTGTCGATGATCTGCTGATCGATGTCCGAGAGACGGAAGTCAGCCATGATCGTTCTCCCTAAACCGAGACCGGACCGTCGAGGACGGTCAGCGTGCGCGCGTTGCGAAGCCACATTTCCAGCGGCAGATCTCGGATGAAGCCGTGGCCGCCGAAGATCTGCAGCGCGTCGTCGGCGATCTTGACCGCCTTGCGACGCACATAGTCCTGGGCAAGCACGGACGCCTTCACGGCGCCGGGATCGTTGTGCTCCAGAAGGCTGGCGGCCTTCCAGACCATCCAGCGCATCGTCTCGCACTCGATGTGCATGTCGGCCAGCATGAAGGCGATCGACTGCTTCTTGCCGATCGGCTCGCCGAACGCGACCCGCTCGCGGGCGTAGGGGATGGCGAAGTCCGTGGCCTGGCGCGACAGGCCTACGGCGACCGCCGCCGCGCCTACGCGGGCCTGGCTGATCAGGCGGGCCGCATCGATGCCGGCGTCGCCGCCGAGCCGGGCCGATCCGGGCAGCTCGACGTTATCGAGCGTCAGCTTGCCCTTCGGAAGCGGCTTGAGACCCTGGGTCCCGTTCTCCGTCTCGACGGACAGGCCGGCCGTGTCGCGCGGGACGATGTACGCCTGCACCGCGCCCAGGCCCTCGCCGCCCTCGTCGCGGGCCAGCACCAGGAAGGTGTCCGCCCGGTCGCCCAGGGGGACCAGCCGCTTTTCACCGTTCAGGACAAAGCCGTTTCCCTTGCGGGTCGCCGTCGTGCGCTGCGCCTCGGCGGCGAAGCCGAACTGGCTTTCCTGCAAGGCCAGGCTGGCGGCGACCGGCGTCGCGCCGGCGAAGCGCGGCAGGTGCTCGACCTTCTGATCCTCGGTCCCGAAGTCGATCAGTGCGCTGACGAATTGGCCCGGCGCCATGATGGCCGCCGCCTGGCTGGCGCAGCCGCCGCCCAGCGCCTCGAGCGCCACGGCGTTGGTCATGCAGGAACGGTCACCGCCACCGCCTCCGTAGGCTTCCGGGATCGCCGCGGCGATCAGGCCGAAGTCCCAGCCCTTCTGCAGGATGTCCGCCGGCATATCGCCGGCCTCATCGATGGCCCGCGCGCCCGGCGCCAGCACCTCGGCCGCGAAGCCCTGCAGCGCCTCGCGGATCATGGTCTGCTCTTCGTTGAGCTCGAACGTGATCATTGTTGTCTCCTGCCCTGGCCAAGGGATGACAGGCCGACCCGCCTGAAGGCAAGAGGCCGCCGCGGATTCCGGCCAGGATCCGTGGCGGCCTGGTGATCAGCTCTTCCGGACCACGATGGTCTGGGTGTTGGTGTACTCCAGCAGGCCGTCGATGCCGTTCTCGACCCCGAGGCCCGACTGCTTGTGGCCGGCGAAGCTGACCAGCGGGCTGAGGTGTTGGGTCTCGTTGATCCAGACGGTGCCGGTCTGCAGTCGCTCGCCGACGGCCAGCGCCGCGTCGATGTCCGACGACCAGACCGAGCCGCCCAGGCCGTACTCGCTGGCGTTGGCGCGTTCGAGCGCCTCCTCGATGCTATCGACCTTGAGCAGCGGCAGGACGGGGCCGAACTGCTCCTCCTGAACGATCCGGGCGTTCTCCGGCGGGTTGTCGAGGATGGTGATCGGCACGAAATAGCCCGGCGCGGTCGAGGCCTCGCCGCCGATCAGGAACGGGTAGCCGTTGGCCTTGGCGTCGGCGATCAGCTCCAGCACGCGCTGGTACTGCTGCCTGTTCTGGATCGGACCCAGCTGGGTGCCCTGCTCGGCGCCGTCGCCCATCTTCACGGTCGCGGCGTAGTCGGCGATGGCCTTCTTGAGTGGTTCGTAGACGTCCTTGTGGACATACATCCGCTTGCTGGCGATGCAGATCTGGCCGGTGTTGCGGAAGGCGGCCCAGAACAGCTGCTCGGCGACCTTCTCGACGTCGACGTCCGGCATGACGATGGCGGCGTCGTTGCCGCCCAGCTCCAGGGTGATGCGCTTGAGGCTGTCGGCGGCGCTGGCCATGACCTTGCGGCCGGTCTGGGTCGAGCCGGTGAAGCTGATCTTGTCGATGCCGGGGTGGCTGGTCATCCAGGGTCCCAGGCTGTCGCCGCCCGACACCACGTTCAGCACGCCCGGCGGCAGGACCGCCCGCGCCAGCTCGCCGATCTTTAGCGTCGTCAGCGGCGTGAACGGCGAGGGCTTCAGCACGATGGTGTTGCCGGCCATCAGCGCCGGGGCGACCTTGAACATGGCCAGGATGACCGGGAAGTTCCACGGGGCGATCGCCCCGACCACGCCGATCGGCACGTGGCGGGTGATGCTGCGGCGGACGTCGGTGTCCTCATTGACCGTCTCGGGAAGATCAAGCGTCGAGGCGCCCTGCAGCCAGCCGGCGCCGCCGAGGACGTCGTTCATGGCGTCGGCGTGCGGCTTGCCCTGTTCGCGGGTCAGCAGGCGCTTGAGGCCTTCGGCGTTGGCGGCGATGGCGCCGGCCAGGGCGAGCACCGCCTTGCGGCGTTCAGCGATCGGGGTCGCGGACCAGGCCGGGAAGGCGGCCCGCGCCGCGGCGACGGCCTCGTCCAGCTGTTCCTTCGAACAGTCCGGAGCCTGGGCGATGACCTGCTCATTGGCCGGGTTGAGGACGTCAAAGGTCCCAGCGCCGGCGACGGCCTTGCCGCCGATGGTCATGCTGTAGTCGGTGTCGAAGTCCATGGTCGCTCTCCCTGCTCAGAGCCCCAGCACGGCCTTGGCCATGATGTTTCGCTGGATCTCGTTGGTGCCGGCATAGATCGAGCCGGCGCGGTCGTTGAGGTACTTGGGGGCCACGGTCCAGGCGTACTCGGGCCCGATCCCGTCGTTGTAGCGCGGCGGCTTGAAGCCTGGCGTGGGGCCGCCCGCCGCGACCATGTGCGGTTGGTGGACCGCGGCGTAGCGGCCAGCGGCGGCCAGGGCGATCTCGGTCAGGCGCTGGCTGAGCTCGGTGCCGACGGTCTTCATCATCGACGACTCCGGACCGGGCGCCGCGCCGACCGACAGGGCCGACATGACCCGCAGTTCAACCGCCTCGAGGGCGTCGACCTGGATGGCCGCATCGGCCAGCTGGCGTCGCAGGGCGCTTCCTTCGCCGGTTGCGTCGCCTTCGGCGTACTCGGCGTCGAGGATATGGGCGATCTTCGCCATCCGCCCCCGGAAGCCCGGCGTGTAGGCGCTGCCGCCCCGCTCGAACTGCATCAGGTGCTTGGCCACGGTCCAGCCCTGGCCGATCGGTCCGACGGCGTTGGCCTTGGGGACGCGGACGTCGGTGAAGAAGACGTGGTTCTGGATGTGCTCGCCCGACAGCGAGATGATCGGCGTGACCTCGACCCCGGGCGTCGTCATGTCGATCAGCAGGAAGGTGATGCCCTTCTGCGGGATGTCCTCGCGCGAGGTGCGGACCAGGCAGAAGATCCAGTTGGCGTGCGCCGCATGGGTGGTCCACAGCTTGTGGCCGTTGCAGACCAGGTGGTCCCCGTCGTCCTCGGCGCTCATCTGTAGCGTCGCCAGATCGGAGCCCGACTGCGGCTCGGAATAGCCCTGGCACCAGAAGTCCTCGCCGCTGAGCATGCGCGGCAGGAACCGGGCCTGCTGCTCGGGCGTGCCGTGGCCGATCAGGACCGGCCCGCACATCCCGATGCCCATCGGCGACAGCGGCGGCGCGCCGGCGGCGGTCAGTTCGGTGGCGAAGATGTAGCGCTGTGTCACCGACCAGCCGCAGCCGCCGAACTCCACCGGCCAGGACGGAACCAGCCAGCCCTTGGCGTGAAGGATCTTCTGCCAGGCCATCTGGGTCCGGTGGTCGCCATAGACGCTGGTCAGGCGCGATCCGGCCAGCCGAAGCTCCGGCGTCAACGAGGTTTCGAGGAACGCGCGCACCTCGTCACGAAAGGCCCGGTCCTCGGGACTCCAGTCGATCCTCATCCGCCGCTCCCTGCCTGACGCGTTGGCCGCGCCTGATCTTTCCGGGACTGTGACGGCTTGCCGCAACGTCCGGCCAGAGGGTTTGTCAGGGGGCCTCTTCCTTGAGCATCGCCCGCAGCTCGGCCTTGGCGATCTTCTCGAGCGTGGAGCGCGGCAGTTCGGCGACAAGGCGCACCTCGTGGGGCTGCTTGAAGCCCGCGAGAGCCTCGCGGCAGGCGGCCATCACCCGGTCGGGCAGCGTGGCATCGCCGGGATCCCGCGGAATGACGAAGGCGACCGGAACCTCGTCCAGCATGGGATGCCGCTTCGCCACCACGGCGCACTCGACAACCCCGGCGACGGAGGCGACGACCCGCTCGATCTCCGAGGCCGCGACGTTCTCACCGCCGACCTTCAGCATGTCCTTGGAGCGATCGGCGAAGTAGAGCCAGCCATCCTCGCCGACCCGGACCCGGTCGCCGGTGATGAACAGGCCGTCCTCCCGGAAGGCCGCCGCCGTCGCGACGGGGTCGCCCGCATACTCCAGAAACAGAGAAACGCCCCGCCGGCCGCCGACGAGGAGGTCTCCGGTCTGTCCAGGGCCGACCGGCTCGCCGTCCTCGCCAACGACGTGGATCTCGTAGGCGGGCGAGGGGCGTCCCATCGACATCGGTGCATTGGGCAGATGGGCCAGGCCAACCGTGCCGTGGGTCATGGTCTCGGTCATGCCCCACCAGCCGATAGTCTTGACCCCGAACACCGCATCGGTCGGCGGCGCGCAGATGCCGTTGCCCCACAGACGGTAGCTGTGCCGCTCGGGCCTGGGCTGCTCCATCAGCGCCTTGAGGCAGAAGGGCACCATCGAGGCCCAGGTGCAGCCGTGCTTCAGTGACACCGGCCAGAAGCGCGAGGCCGAGAAACGCGGCTGCAGCACGACCGTCGCCCCGGCCCAGAGCGCCGCCGCCACGGAGTAGACCTGGGCGTTGGTATGGAACAGCGGCAGGTAGACCAGATGAACGTCGTCGGGTCGCAGGTCTTCGTTCTGGGCGCACATCCGCGCACCCCACAGGGCGTTGGCGTGGGTCCAGAGCACCGCCTTGGGCCGGGCGGTTGTGCCGGACGTGTACTGGATTCCGAAGTGCGCCCAGGGGTCGTGGGGCCTGACGGCCAGGGTCCGCGGATCCGCATCGATGGCGGAGAAGGGTTCAAAGCCCGACACGTCGGCCGCGGCAGGCGCGCCGTTGTCATCGGCCGTAACGGCGATCCAGGCCAGCTGCGGGGCGGCGGCGCGGACAATCCCGGCGAACCTTGGCTGGGTGATGCCCCCGACCGCGCCGCTGTGACTGGCGAAGTAGGCGATCTCGTCGCGGCTGGAGCGCGCGTTTGTGGTCACCGCGACGGCGCCGGCATAGGCGCAGCCGAGCCAGGCGATCAGCGACTCCGGACAGTTGTCGAGGTGCACGATCACCCGATCGGCGGGCCGCACGCCCCGCGCCTGCAGGCCGGCGGCGAACCGCCGCACGGCCTCGGCGAATCGCGCGTAGGACCAGGACGCTCCTTCCCCCTCGAACGGCTCCCAGATCAGGAAGGGGTGCTCGCCGCGCCGTGCAGCCTGATCGTCGATCAGGGTCCGGATGTCCTGGCCCTCGAAGGGCGTCAGCGGACGGGTGTCATTCATCGGGCTGCACCTTTCGCGATGGCCGCCAATCCACCGGGCAACTGGCGACATCGAACGGAGGCGGTCTTCTATGCGGGACACAGGCCGGCTTGAAAAGCGTCGCCTTCGACGTGCCGGGCCCGGGCCTTTGGCGGTCGCGCGCCTCCGGTCAGCGGGATGACAGCCGCATCGCGAGGAACTCCGCAAGCACCTCGACCCGCGCCGGCCTGGGCCCGCCGGGGGGCATGACCAGGTGCAACGCGATCGGCGGCGGCGACCAGTCCTCCATCACGGCCACCAGTTCGCCGGACGCCAGGGCCGGACCGCAGATGAAGTCCGGCTGCAGCGCCAGGCCCCGGCCGGCGATCAGCGCCGGCAGCAACGCCGTGGCGTTGTTGGATCGCATCGGCCCCTCAATCCGGATCGAGGCCTCCTCGCCCGACGGGTGCGTGAACCGCCAGGTCTCCGGGCTCGCCAGGTAGGCGTAGGCGAGGCAGCAATGGTCGACCAGCTGGCTGGGATGCCGGGGCGTCCCCTGGCGCGCGAAGTATGCGGGCGCGCCGACCAGATGGCGTTTGATCGGTCGCAATCGCCGGGCCATCAGCGAGGAGTCCGGCAGGGCCGCGATGCGCAGCGCCATGTCAAACCCCTGGCCAATCAGGTCGACCATGGCGTCGCTCAGATGCAGGTCGACGAACACCTCCGGGTACTGCGCCATGAACCCGGGCAGTATCGGCGCGACGTCCGTGAGACCGAAGGACATTGGAACCGCCAGCCGAACGAGGCCGCGCGGCGCCGCCGACTGCTCCAGGGCGTCAGCCTCGGCCGCCTCGCCCTCGGCCAGCATCCGCGCGGCGCGCTCGGCCAGCGCCCTGCCCGCGTCGGTTAGCGCCAGCCGCCTGGATGTGCGATTGAACAAACGCGCGCCGAGCCGCGTTTCGAGGCGGGTGACGGCCTTGGAGATCGTCGCCTTCGACAGCTTCAGATCCTCGGCCACGGCGGCGAAGGAGCGCAGTTCCACGACCTTGGCGAAGATCGCCAGGCCTTCGAGATCGGGCAGTCTGGACATGCGTTTCTG
>JBIKTU010000388.1:0-2960 GCA_044347965.1 Caulobacter sp. | reverse complement strand
CGTCCGAGGTCAATCAGCAGGCTGCCGTCGCGGATGTGATTCTGCGGCCAGCTGTGACCGCCGGAACAGACGCTCAGCCTCAGCCCCTCTGCCCGCGCCCGCAGGACCGCGGCCACCACGTCGTCGACGCCGTTGGCCTGGACGACAACGGCCGGCCGGCGCCCTGGATCGCGGGCGTTGAAGCTGGTCCCGAGCACCGCCGCGTCGAAGCCGGGCTGTCCGCGCTCGAGGGTGACGCCCTTTCCAACCGACCTGCCCATCAGCGTGTCTCCCGGTTCGAAGACCCGAAGGCGGCATGGAGGTCGGGCAGGATCGCCGCCAGGTGAGCCATCTCCTGCGCGCAGTGAACCAGCAGGTCGGCAACGTCGACGGCCTTCATCGGCGCGAGACGCGCGGCAACGCCGCCCAGCGCCCTCCCGAGGCCGCCCTCCATGCCGCGGGGCCTGACATTGCCCCCGCCCAGCCAGAAGCGCGACCGCATCTCGGCGCCGTCCGGGGTCGGCCGCACATGGTGGATGAGCCAGCCGGTCTCGACCGGCGCGCCGGCCAGGCTGCCCCGCGCACAGATGGCGGTCTCTCCCGCCGCCGCGAGCCGGGCCTCGTCGAAGCCGACGCTGGCCGGAGACACGAAGCGGATCACGAGCCGCATGCGGTTGGCGCCAACGAACTCCACGACGTTGGAGGTGCGGCCGATGTAGTGGGCCAGATCATCGCGTCCGTCCGACCAGCCGACATGCACATGGGCGCGCGGGTGCCAGAGCTTGTAGCGCTGCGCCTCGCTGCCGTGCCAGGCGAACCACCAGTCCCACATCGCCGGCGTCACACCCGGCATGGGGGTCAGGACCGAAATCCTGGCCGAACCGTCGGGACAGGTCGTGTAGCCGGTCTCGACCGGCTCGTAGCCTGGCGTCTGAAGCTCCGCGGCCCGGTCGATGCCCGGCATCAACGCCCAGGCCACAGGCCCGGTCGCCAGAGCTTCCCGCACATGACCGGACAATGGGGCGAGCTCGGGCCGGAAGAACCGGGCGTAGGGACTCTCGGCAAGCTCCCGCTCCGAGTAGCCGAGGTACAGTTCGGTGTCCGCCGGCCGGCGCATGCTTCCCTCCCGACAAGATGCAGTAATTGGGATATCTCCCATTTTTGGGACGTCTGTCAATTCGACTGGCGCACGCGAACATCGCGACCTACAAATCTCCCATGAGCAACGGACTGTTCGGCGACGGCGCGGCCCACCTGGGCAAGAGCGCCCGCACGCGCGCCCGGCTGATGGATGCAGCGGTTGAGCTGTTCGCGCGCGACGGCTTCGAGGCGGCGTCGGTGAACGAGATCGCGCGCCGCGCCGACGTCGCCAACGGCACCTTCTACGTCCACTTCCGCGACAAGAACGAGATCGCCTCGCAGGTCGCGCTGGCCATCGCCGGCAGCGTGACCCGTCAGCTTGACGAGGCCATGAGCGGGATCGAGGACGCCGTGGAACGGACCAGCATGGGCACCCGGCGCTTCATTGATCTTGTCGGCAACGCGCCCGACTGGGGTCGGGCCCTTCTGCGTGCGCTCTGGACCTTTCAGGCGCTGCGGAATTCAGTCGCCGGCCATCTTCGCGACGACCTCGAGCGTGGCGTGGCGCAGGGCGCCTTCGACGTTCAGGTGGACCCGGTCCTTATCGACGTTTTCGTCTCGATGGTGATGAGCGGGCTGTTCGGGCGTCTCTCGGGCTCGGCGCCGGAAGACATCGCATCGCGGGTGGCGGAGCTACAGCTGCGCATGCTCGGCGTCCCGGCGGACCGGGCGAGAACGGTGTCCAGACAGGACCTGCCGCCGATCAGCCTTTCGCTGGTCCCGACCTCAGCCTGACAGCAGGCCGAGAGCTGCGCGCGTCACCGGCTCCGCCTCGAGGTCGCCGAGATCGGCCTCTCGCAGAATCCGCACCGGCTGGTCCGCGCGGATCGGGCGCGGGGCGCTGAGGTCGGGATTGCTGTCGGCCGAGAACAGCACCACGGCCGGAACCCCGGCCGCGACAGCGATGTGCATGGGTCCGGTGTCGTTGCCGACCGCCAGCACTGCGCTGCGCGCCAGTTCGGCGATGTCGCCGAACGAGGTCCTGCCGACCAGGCTGACGGCGCCGGGCGCATGCGCCAGGATCGTCGCCGCCAGCGCCGCCTCGTCCTCGCCATGCCCCAGCACCGCGGGGGTGATGCCCTGCCCCAGCAGCGCCGCCGCCAGGGCGCCGAACCGCTCGGCGGGCCAGCGCTTGGCCGGCCGGTGCGGCGCGCCACCGGGGGCCAGCAGAGCCCAGGGCGCCGCCAGGCCGAACTTGCGCGCGTCGCCGGTCATCCAGCCGATGTCCGGCGGCCCGACATCGGCGATGCCGGCGATCCGGAGTTGCTCGCGCTGGGAGTCCTGGATGTGCAGTCGGTCCCTCGCCGCGCCGGCGTAGCGGAACGCCGCACCGGGCGCGTTGCCCGACCACAGCGGCCGGCGTGGCCAGAGCAGCTGGAAGTATCGGACGGTCCGGCTCTGGGTCTGCAGATCATAGACCCTGTCGAACCGCCCCCCGCGCAGGCGCATCATCAGCCGCGCCACGGCCGGCAGGTCGCTCCAGTCCGGCCGGCCGTCGCTCCATACCGCATCGAACCAGCCGGTCGCCTCGCCCATCGCCGTATAGGGCCGGGTCGTCAGCAGGGTGACGTGCGCCTCAGGATGCGCCGCCCGGACAGCCTTCATCGGCCCCGTCGCCTGGATGAAGTCGCCCAGCGCCGAAAGCTTGATGACGAGAATCCGTTCGGTCATGCCGCCGAGAAGCTGTCGGAGCGGGCGGATAGCCGCGGCGACCCCCGGCGGGAGGTCCGGGTCACGTCCGCCGACTGACGGCGAAGTCAGCGAGATCTTCCAGCGCTGTGCGCCAGCTGTTGTTGGCCATGGGCGCCAGCGCCTGCTTGGCCTTGACGGCGAAATCGCCG
>JBIKTU010000387.1:0-2963 GCA_044347965.1 Caulobacter sp. | reverse complement strand
CTCCGCCCTCGACGGCGAGAATGGCCAGGTGGTCATCCGCCTGCTTCGGCAGGCCGCGACCGAACGGGGCGCGGCGGTGATCTGCGTGACCCACGACCCCCGCCTGGAGGCCTACGCCGACCGGGTGATCCATATCGAAGACGGCCGCATTCTGGATGACGTTCGGCGTACGCCCGACGCCAACCCCGCGCCGCTCAGCCACTGATTCCGAAGGGACGCTTCATGTTCGGCTTTCTGCGCAGCCGCTGGTTCTGGGTTCTGACCGTCCTTGCGGTGGTGATTGTCGGCGGAGGCCTGTTCATGCAGAACCAGGCGGCGGCCAACAAGAAGACCCTGGCGGCCGAGGCCAGCCAGACCGCGCCCAGCCCCTACGCGGCCATCGCCAACGGCAAGGCCGATGTCGAAGGCGGCATCATCCAGGTCGCGGCCCGTCGCGGGGGCGTGGTCAAGGCCGTGTTGGTCCAGGAGGGCGACCGCGTCGTGGCCGGCCAGGTTCTCGCCCGCCAGGAGGACGACGATCCCCGCCTCGCCGTCGGCCGCGCCCAGGCCCAGGTCGCCCAGGCCCAGGCGCAGGTCGGCGTGCTGCAGGTCAAGCTGAGCGCGGCGCGGCGCGAGCTCGGCCGGCTGCAGACTCTGGCGGACAGCAACTTCGTCGCCGGTCAGCGGATCGACCGCCAGACCGACGAAATCCGCGACTGGGAAGCCCAGATCGTCGCCCAGCGCGCCGCCGTGGCCACGGCCGTCGCCGCCTTGCGCGAGGCCGAGTACGCGCTGGAGCTGACGGTCATCCGGGCCCCGACCGACGGCCGCATCGTGCGCCGCTACGCCAACCCCGGCGCCGGCGCCTCGACGCTGAACGTCTCGAACATGTTCGATCTCGAGCCGAACACGGCCCGCATCGTTCGCGCCGAAATCGTCGAGGCCGATATCCCCAATGTCACCGAGCGGCAGCAGGTCGAGATCCAGCCTGAAGGCGACACGACCAAGACCTATGTCGGCATGGTTCTGCGCCGCGCCGCGGTCTTCGGCGCCCGCAAGCTGGCCTCGGACGACCCCAGCCAGCGAAGCGACGAACGCGTGGTCGAGATCGTCGTCAGCGCCGAGGGGGCGCCGCTGCTGATCGGCCAGCGCGTGCTGGTGAAGTTCATGAAGCCCGGCTTCAAGGCCGGCGAGAAGCGCCTGCCGCCAAAGCCCGCCACGGGCGCCAACTAGGACCGAAGGCGACATGGGCAGCCGGGGCTGACCGGACCGCGCTGCCGCGTCTGACCGCCGTCGTCGACAACCCTCCGCTTGACGCCTCCCCTGCCGCGCCGCAAAACGCCGCCAAATCCAAACAGGCGCTAGCGCAGAGGAATACGCACATGGCCGATATCCGCTTCGACGGGAAAGTCGCGATCGTCACGGGCGCCGGTGGCGGGCTTGGCCGCCAGCACGCGCTGGAGCTGGCCCGTCGTGGGGCCAAGGTCCTGGTCAACGACCTGGGCGGCTCGATGGACGGCTCGGGCGGCAACTCCGCCGCCGCCGAAGCGGTCGTCGCCGAGATCAAGGCCATGGGCGGCGAAGCCATCGCCAACGGCTCGTCGGTCACCGACGACGCCGGCGTCGCGAAGATGATCAAGGACGCGATGGACGCCTGGGGCCGTATCGACATTCTGATCGCCAACGCCGGCATCCTGCGCGACAAGTCGTTCTCGAAGATGACCGTCGAGGACTTCGAACTGGTGCTGAACGTCCACCTGATGGGCACCATGAAGCCGACCAAGGCGGTCTGGGAGATCATGAAGGCCCAGAACTACGGCCGTATCGTCGTCACGACCTCCTCGTCGGGCCTGTACGGCAACTTCGGCCAGTCCAACTACGGCGCGGCCAAGCTCGGCATCATCGGCTTCATGAACACCATCAAGCTCGAAGGCCAGAAGAACAACATCCACATCAACGCCATCAGCCCGGTCGCCGCCACGCGCATGACCGAAGGCCTGATGCCGCCGGAAGTGCTGGAGAAGCTGAAGCCCGAATATGTGACCCCGGGCGTGGTCTATCTGGCTTCGGAGGAAGCCCCCACGGGCGCCATCCTGACCGCCGGCGCGGGCGTCTTCGCCCTGTCGCGCATCATCGAGACCGAGGGCGTCTACCTGGGCGAAGGCGGCCTTTCGGTCGAGGAAGTCCGCGACAACTGGAGCAAGATCTCCGACGAGGCCGGTCAGAAGGCCTATTTCGCCGGCGGCGAGCAGGGCCAGAAGTTCTTCCGCAAGATGGCCGGCGGCTGAGGCATGAGGGGACAGGTCAAGGTGTCCCTCGGGACACATTGACCTGTCCCCGACCGCCACCATTGAGATTCAGGGGGACATGCGCTGAGGTGCATGTCCCCTTTTTCATTTGCGCTTCCCCGGCGGCATCGGCGGATGCTCCCCGCGACGCCCGCCAGAGGCGTAAGGGGAATCGCCAGTGACCGCCACCAAGCCGAAGGGGCCGATACCGCTCCGCACCATCATGGCGTTTTCTCTGGCGACGGCGCCGGTGGGGGCGCTGTCCACGCCGCTGCTGGTCAACCTGCCGCCCTACTACGCGGGCCTGCTGGGCCTCTCGCTCTCCGCCGTCGGCCTGATCTTCGGCGCGGTGAAGCTGCTGGACATCTTCATTGATCCGGCCATCGGCATGCTGATGGACCGCACGCGGACGCGCCTCGGCCGCTACCGCGTCTGGCTGATCGCCTCCGCCCCCATCCTGATGATCGGGACCTGGAAGCTGTTCTTCGCCGGCCCGGGGGTCAGCGAGGTCTACCTCTTCCTGTGGCTGACGCTGATGTACATCGGCTTTTCGATGCTGGTGCTGTCCCAGGTCGCCTGGGGCGCGGTCCTGACCGACGACTATGACGAGCGGTCCAAGGTCTACGCCTTCGGGGCCGTGACCGGGGTGCTGGGCGGCGTGCTGGCCCTGCTGCTGCCGATCCTGATGGGCAAGGA